>NZ_JBEOPO010000002.1:0-193349 GCF_040310145.1 Shewanella sp. S1-49-MNA-CIBAN-0167
AATACCTAACAGATTGTTAAATTTGGCAATCATTCACACGCCAATACATTCTTACTGAGCCAACTGCATAGGCATGTTAAATAATCAACTGAAGCGCCACCGATTTCATCAGGGTTCTTCATCGCTTTAGCACCAATGGTGACGGTAAGTTCATGCCACTCTTTTGCATAAGCCATAATAGGTTGAATAAACTCTGCCATCGCAGGGTTATCCATATTTTGTTGGCAGAATACAGTGACATCTTTAGAGAATGGCTTTAACACTTCGCCCTGGGTACCAATAATTTTACGCGCCAGTAAATCTAATGCTTGAATACCGGTTGTGCCTTCATATAAACAGCTAATTTTGGTGTCGCGCATTAACTGTTCCATGCCCCACTCTTTGATAAAGCCATGGCCACCAAGGATCTGCACTCCGTGGCTGGTACACTCAAAGCCTAATTCTGAAAGAAAAGCTTTTGCAATCGGTGTTAATAACGCGAGCTTTGTTTCGGCATCGGCTTTTACTGCTTCATCTTTTTCAGCATGACCGATATCAACCAGCTGGGCCAAATATGAAATTAACGCACGTCCACCTTCAGCGATAGACTTCTGAGTTAATAACATTCTGCGCACATCTGGGTGAACAATAATCGGATCAGCAGGACCATTAGGGTTTTTAACGCCACTGATAGAACGCATCTGTAGGCGGTCTTTTGCGTAAGCTAATGCACCTTGAAATGATGCTTCAGCAGCGGCAACGCCTTCACTGGCAACACCGATCCGAGCGGCATTCATAAAGGTGAACATGCATTTAAGGCCACGATTGGGTTCACCAATCAAATGTCCTTTAGCGCCATCAAAATTAATCACACAGGTGGCATTACCATTGATACCCATTTTGTGTTCAATTGAACCACAACTTACCCCATTTCTATCTAAAATAGTGCCGTCATCATTGACATTGAATTTAGGTACGATAAATAACGATATGCCTTTATTGCCTTCAGGCGCACCTGGTACACGGGCAATTACGATATGAACGATATTATCAGACAGATCATGCTCACCGGCTGAAATAAAGATTTTAGTCCCCGTTAACGAATAGCTGCCATCGTCATTGGGTTCTGCTTTTGTGCGTAACATGCCTAAATCTGTACCACAATGTGGTTCAGTTAAGCACATTGTTCCAGTCCATTTGCCTTCAACAAGCTTTGGCATAAATTGTTGTTTTTGCGATTCTGTGCCGTGAGCTTCAATTGTCGCTAATGCGCCATGACTTAATCCTGGATACATGGCAAAACTATGGTTGGCACTGGAAAATAGCTCAGCAATACTAATATTTAATGAATGAGGTAAGCCTTGACCACCAAATTCTTCAGACTGAGATAACGTCGGCCAGCCACCTTCAACATACTTAGCGTACGCTTCTTTAAATCCGTCGGGTGTCGTCACTACACCATCATTCCACGTACACCCTTGTTGATCGCCGATTTGATTTAAAGGAGCAACGACCTGTTCTGTCAATTTTGCAGCTTCAGCGATTATCGCATCAACCATATCAAGGCTGGCATCTTGGTAACCCAAATGTTGATAGTGGGTCTCACATTCTAGTAGCTCTTGCATAACAAATTTAACATCACGAATAGGGGCTTTGTAATCAGGCATTGTGGCTCTCCAAAAAAATTTCTAAGAGTAAAAAAGGTTAACAGTCTATTTGTTGTATTTGTTCAAACACACAATATTTACTAGCTACAATGTTATGTGAACTGAAAGTATTATCCAAATGCATAATAATTATATGTATACATTCGTTTGAATCATACACTCGTTTGAATGGTTATTTATAAAGCATTATTAACCCGATGTCGATGCTTACCTTTTACATTAGCCAAGCCTAATGCGAAAAAGATAAATAAGGGAATGTGGTTATGACGCTAAAACAGTAATTATCACTGCATTATTCTTTATATGAATAGTTGCTTATTAAAACAATTGATTGGTTTAATTTTAAAACACCCCCTAGCATGATTTGGCGGTTAATTGTTCACTATAAGTGGTCGTTTTTATTTTCAGGAAAGATTTTCAAGATTGAAAATTAAATACTGATGATCCCCCTTGCTGTTATTGAATCACGCTGATTTTACAAAACTGTCAATTTACAGGTTAACAATAACAATGCTTAAGCATCATACATATTTAATGTAAATCAATGTATTGGCTAGATTATTTGATAACAATTAGTATTTATCTGGGGAAATAAATGAATAATAATAACTCAAAAATATTTAAACATTCTTTACTCGCATTTGCCGTTATGGGCGTGCTGGGTTCAACTGCTTACGCTGAAGAAGAAAAATCAACTAACGAAACATATGATGGCAGTATTGAAAGAATCGTTGTAACCGCGTCTAAACGCGCAAAAGGATTACAGGAATCTCCTGTGGCCATTACTGTGGTGAGTAGTAAAGCGATAGAACAAGCCAAAGTAATGGATATCACTGATTTACAAACTCTTGTACCTACTTTACGTGTGACACCGCTACAACGTTCTACTAACACTAACTTTGCTATCCGTGGTTTTGGTAATGGCACCAACAATACCGGTATTGAACCTTCCGTTGGCGTATTTATCGACGGAGTTTATCGCTCCCGCGCGGCATCTCAGATAGGTGATTTACCAAGACTGCAACAAATTGAAGTATTAAGTGGTCCACAAAGTACCTTGTTCGGTAAAAATGCTTCCGCAGGGGTTATCAGTGTCACGACCAGAGAGCCTTCATATGAGCAAGAAGGTAAGATTGAAGTCGGTGTTGGAAATTATAATCAACAAGAGATAAAAGGTTATTACACCAATGGCATAACCGATAATTTAGCGTTCAGTTTTTCTGGCGGAGTTAACACCCGAGATGGCTATACCGAAAGTGTGGTTGGATTAAATGACGTCAATGATCGTGACCGTTGGAATGTTCGAGGCCAAGCACTGTATCAACCAACAGAAGACATTAAATTTCGCTTTATTGCCGACTATAGCAAAATTCAAGAAGCGTGTTGTTCTGTAGAAGACGCCATAAACGGGCCTACAACTGCCGCGGTTCGTGCCTTAGGTGGGATTGTTATTGATGAAAATGATTCATTTTCTTATCAATCGGCACTCAACTCTGATCCAGATAATAATGTTAAAGATGGCGGCGTATCCTTGCAAATAGACATTGATTTTGATGGATACTCATTCACTTCTATCAGTGCGCTGCGTAAAAATGATTCTGATTTTATCAATGACGTAGATTACACCTCTTTAGATATTTTAAATGAAGGTGGTTATACAGATATTAAAACCATAACCCAAGAGTTTCGCTTAACGTCTACCGGTGAGCGTGATTTAGAATGGATGTTTGGCGCCTATGTTTTCAATGAAGAAGTCATCACGGGTGATACTTTATATTATGGAAATGATATTAGAAATTACTTCGATGTCCTTATGGCCGCGGGCGGCGCCCCCGGGTTATTAGGAGGTGTAGAAGGTGTTTATGGTCTTGAACCCGGTACCTTTTTCTCCAATGATTCAGCAGTAAGCTCAGAATTTGATCAACAAAATGATGCTTACTCGCTTTTTGCTAGCTTTGATTATCATATTACTGACGACTTCACTGCGATTTTTGGTGTCAGTTATACTAACGATAAGAAAGACGTCACCATTTCACAAAACCATACCGATGTGCTTTCTGCCCTTGATTTAGACACGGTACCCACATTATTTGGCGTGCCTATTGGTAGCATTCCACAGCTTGCCCCCGCAGTACCTGTTATCAAGAGCTTGCAGTTTTTACCGCCAATGCTGGGGTTGCCTAATGCGGTAGAGAACCATGAATCAGATGATAGCAAAACAACCTGGTCACTGCGCTTAGCCTACGAAATTAATGACAATATCAATGTATTTGCCACAGCAGCAACGGGGTTTAAAGCAACATCTTGGAATTTATCGCGTTATTCAAGCCCTTTTGCCTCGGATAAAGAGGCATTAGAAAGTGCGGGCTTAGCATTGCCAAATCAGGTTTATGGTGGACGCTATGCATCACCCGAAGAAGCGATGGTGTATGAAATTGGTATTAAAACCCAATTTGAAAATGGATCATTTAGCGCCACCTTGTTTGATCAAACTATTGAAGGGTTTCAATCATCTATCTTCATTGGCACCGGTTATGTACTGGCCAATGCCGGTCAACAAAGTACCCAAGGTCTTGAGTTCGACTCTATCTACAATTTAACTCAAGATTGGTCGTTTACCTTAGCCGGTACCTTCCTTGATCCTGTTTATGATTCATTTGAAGGGGCATCTGGCCTTGATGGTCCTGTCGATTTATCGGGCGAGAAACCGGCCGGTATTCATGAAGTCAGCATCACCGCCGGTATTGTTTATAACTTTGAAGTATTTAACGGCGCAGATGGCTATGTTCGTACCGATTATATTTACGAAAGTGATGTCAAATTAGCCGAAAACACCCCAGAGTCATTAACGCGTGAAGTGAATAGCTTCAATGCGAGTGCAGGATTAGCATTTGATAATGGCGTCAATCTACAACTTTGGGTACGTAACTTAACCAATGATGAGTACCTACTGTCGGCTTTCCCACCACCGATCCAAGCAGGTAGTTTCAATGGTTATCCGAACCAACCGCGTACATTTGGTGCAAACATTTCGTACCAGTTTTAACTAACTAAAGAGTTTGTAGTGACGGTAACTAACACTTATTTTCACTACAGACTGTCGCTAAAGGTTGTCGCTATAAACTTTATTTTCAGCAGCGTTTACAACCAATAACTGATTTATATTGCGATTGAAGATATAAATTTAATCTCAGAGCCGAATTCACATAATAAGAGTTTTCAATATGACTATAGAATCAATATTACAAAACCGTGCTTCAGTGCGAGCATTTCTTGATAAACCCGTACCAAACGAAACCTTAAAGCACATTTTCTCCAGTGCACAACTCTCCCCTTCAAATTGCAATGTACAACCTTGGCAAACTTGTGTGGTGTCTGGGGCAACCAAAGATAAATTGAAACTACAGTTCATGGAAACCCTCATGAGTGGCGCATCACCAAATCCAGATTTCAATTGGTTACCTCAATATCAAGGCGTTCATCGTGAGCGCCAATTTGGCTCAGCTAATGCGTTATACAGCGCAATAGGCGTGGCACGAGAAGACAAAAAAGCCCGACAAATGGCGATGATACGTAACTGGCAATTTTTTGATGCGCCACATGCGGTATTTTTCACTATGGATAAATACCTAGACATTATGGGCGCAGTCGATTTAGGCATTTATGCCCAAACACTGTCACTACTCATGGCAGAACATGGACTTTCAAATTGCATGCAAGGCGCACTTGGGCAATTCCCCGATCCAGTAAGACAAATATTAAACCTGCCAGATGATCGCGGAATTTTATTTGGTATGTCGTTTGGTTATGCCGATGAAAACGAGGCAGTAAATAGCACCAAAACCGATCGTGAACCGATAGATAATGCTGTAGCATTTTTTGATTAATCGATCACTAGAAACATAAAATAATAAGATTGAATATGGCAATAGCGCATAAATATACCTTAGTGGATGACGTCAAAATTCATTATGTTGAATCTGCTTATAAATCAGATGAAAAATCACTATCGACCATCGTTTTTCTACATGGTTTCCCTGAGTATTGGGGCGCATGGCATAAGCAATTAGACTATTTCTCAACCCATTATCGTGTTGTTGCGCCTGACTTACCCGGATATAACTTAAGTGATAAACCGACTGAGATTAGCTTTTATGCTGTGCCCAATTTGATTGCGTTTATGGCTAAATTTATTGCTGCTATTAGCCCTTGCCAATCCGTCATCCTCGTTGCCCATGATTGGGGCGGCGCTATCGCTTGGCCATTAGCGGCTTTTCATCCGCAGTTAATCAGCAAACTGATTATTCTCAATGCGGCGCATCCAAGTACCTTTACTCGGGAGATGATTAATAACCCTATTCAACGTCAAAAAAGTGCTTATATTCATCAGTTAATTAGTGTTTCTGGAGAATCACTGTTATCAAACAATGACTATCGCTACCTGATTGAGAAGATCATGGTCAGTTCAAAAGCCGATGTATTTACCGATGAACGACGAGCACAATATCGTCAAGTGTGGCGTCAACAAGGTGCCATAAATGGCATGTTGCAATACTATCGTGCCATGCCGCAATTAGCGTCTAGTCATTCAGACAATGGCAGCCCACAAGCGTTCGATGATAAATACTTAGTCAAATCGAATCAGGTAAAGAATACCTCCGACATAAAAATACCCAACATTCGAATTAATCACCCCACACTGGTGTTATGGGGAGAACAAGACCTAGCGTTCGTCAATGAGAACCTCGATAACATTACCCATTACGTGCCCAATTGCAGCCTGATCCGTTTCCCAAACACTAGCCACTGGCTACAACATGAACGACCCGATGAAGTGAATAGCGCCATCGACGCATTTATTAATCAACCACTGCTCAGTAACCAATAACCAATAACCAATAACCAATGTTCAGTATCCAATAAAGAAACATTAATCAGTAATCAATCAAAAACAATAACTAAAAAGGTTCTTTATGACGACATCTCAGGCTCCGCTCAACCAAGCACTTGTATTTGAAGTCGCTAAAAATAATTTACACAAAACTCGGTTTGTGGCACTCAACATAGAGCAGCCACTGGCAGAAAATGAAGTATTACTTCGCGTCGATAAGTTTGCCCTAACGGCAAATAATATCAGCTATGGCATTACCGGAGAGTCACTTGGCTATTGGCTATTCTTCCCTTCTGACAATGATCCACATCAATGGGGACGACTCCCGGTTATGGGATATGCAGATGTAGTATCGTCAAATAACGAGCATATAAAAGTAGGAGAAAGAGTGTGGGGCTTTATGCCTATGGCTACCCACCTAAAAATAACGGCCGGTAACATCTCTAAAGCGGGATTTTCAGATGTCAGTCCTTGCCGTGAAGGTTTATCACCTGTTTATTGCAGATTTGATCGCGTTAGTGAAAATCCCTTTTACCAACAAAAAAATGAAGACTATGACATCTTGTTGCGAGGGTTATTTACTACCTCTTGGCTGGTTGACGACTTCATGTTTGATAATCAATACTTTGGGGCTCAGCAATACCTGATCACCAGCGCCTCAAGTAAAACCAGTATCGCCCTCGCCTTTACGATTAAGCAACGAGGTGAGCGTCCTGCCATTGGTATAACGTCAACCGCTAACCGACACTTCGTCGAGTCCTTAGGCTGTTATACCAAGGTGATTAGTTACGAGGAAATAACCACCCTAGACCCCAATGTTAGTTCGATTTTGGTTGATATGGCTGGAGGTAAAACAACCTTATCAAGTATTCATCATCATTTTGCCAAGCAACTGTGTTACTCCTGCCGAATTGGCGCGACGCAACATGGCGATATTGATGTTAATGACACCATGAGTATCAACCACTTACCCGGTGCAACCCCGACGTTCTTTTTTGCCCCGACACAATTGAAAAAACGCAGTCTAGATTGGGGCGCAGGCGAAACAATGAAGCAAATGAGCGTGTCATTACTCCACTATATCGAGTTTTGTCGTTCAAGCATCACTATTGCCCATACCCATGATATTGACCACCTTAACGAGATTTACCAAGATGTATTGGCGGGGACTGCTGACGCGTCAGTGGGCCAAATCATCTCGTTGAACAAGTAGGCTCTACTGACCCTTGGAGATGAATTTTCCTCCAAAAGATAAACAGCCCCTTGATCCGCAATGGACTAAAAATGGACTTTATTGACCCAATAAACGGTTTTCTCTACATGAGGTTATTATGGATAATATTGAATTAGTGACATTTGTAAATACACAAGTCATCCCGGTGTGCATCTTTTTAATTATGATGGGCATGGGGTTATCGCTAGTCGTTGATGATTTTAAGCGCATTGTAAAATACCCAAAAGCCGTTGCGATTGGCTTAACCAATCAATTATTGCTATTGCCCATTATTGGGTTTGTATTGGCCAATATAATGCCATTAGAACCTGAATATGCTGTCGGGGTGATGTTGTTGGTACTGTGCCCTGGCGGCACGACGTCCAACATGTTTTCTCATTTGGCAAAAGCGGATGTTGCGCTTTCGGTCACCATGACCGCTGTGGCCAGTTTAATCACAGTATTTAGCATACCGATTGTGCTTAATTACTCCTTGGTTCACTTTATGGGACAAGGCAGTGAATTTCAGTTACCGATAATTCCAACCATGATAAGCCTAATGAAGTTAACCATAGTGCCTATCGCTATTGGTATGTTAATTAGACGATTTGCGCCTAAAATAGCGAAAAGCACCCAAGTTCATGTGTCACGATTTGGGATATTATTTCTAACCTTATTAATAATATTTTTGACTTATATTCAACAAGATATTGTTATTCCCGCCCTTATTGCCGCTGGGCCAGTTTCAGTAATATTAAATATTTCGACCATGTTACTTGGCTATTACTCAAGTAAATGGTTTGGATTAAACTTCGCTCAAAGAACATCGATTACCATTGAGGTAGGGCTGCAAAATAGTACCTTATCGATGTTTATGGCATTAACGCTACTCGCTAATTATAAGATGTCTTTTACGCCGGCTATTTACACCTTAACCATGTTGTTTACCGCAGGTATTTTAGTTGCTATGTTGAACTCAAAATATGTAAAAACGAGACGCTCAAAAGCGAATAATAACAACGAAACAATAACGAATTCTTAGGTGGAAAATGCAATTAATCAAGGTAGAAATTGAAAATAACATCCATGTTATTAGCTTAAATAATGGCAAGGTAAACGCGATATCACCTGAGGTCATTGTGCAAATCAATACCGCCCTAGACCTCGCTGAGCAACAAGGCGCTGTGGTGATATTAACCGGTCAAGCTGGAATATTCTCTGGTGGTTTTGATCTAAAAACCATGAAGCAAAGCTCTGAAGCGGCTATTGCACTTGTTACCGCAGGCTCAACATTAGCCCGCAGAATGCTGGCATTCCCAACGCCCATTATTGGCGCATGTACAGGCCATGCCATTGCAAAAGGCGCGTTTTTATTACTGAGTTGTGATTATCGTATTGGTTGTGCAGGTGACTTTAAAATCGGCTTAAATGAAGTCGCTATTGGCATGACAATGCACCAAGCTGGGATTGAGATTGCCCGTAATCGTATCCCGCAACATTACTTAACACGGGCAGTAATTAATGCCGAACTATTCAGCCCTGAATCAGCAGTCCTTGGCGGTTTTCTTGATCAGGTCGTTGAACCAGAACAACTGATGAGTACAGCACAAGCCGTGGCTGAACACATGCAAACTCTCAATATGAAAGCTCATCATGGCACCAAGCTAAAAGAGCGCGATTCAATACTCGCATTACTCGATGCCGCCATAAAACGTGATACACAAATTACGCTGAATTTATAAGGATATAACCATGACATCGCAAAAAAGCTATAAAACATTTACCGTCGAGATTACCAATAAAGTAGCCCATATTATTTTTAACCGACCCGATGCATTGAATTCAATGAATGTCGATTTTTGGCATGAGTTTCCAAGTGTAATTCACGATATTAATAATCAATCGGCTGCGCGTGCCATTGTTATCTCATCAAAGGGTAAACATTTTTGCTCGGGGATGGACTTAGCCGTGTTCAGTGAAAATAAGTCTGATACGAATATTGAGTTAGGCCGTAAACAAGACCAACTACGTCGCTTAGTATTGAAGTTACAAGACTGTTTTACCGTACTAGAAACCGCTCGAATGCCAGTTTTAATGGCGATTCAAGGTGGCTGTATTGGTGGCGCGGTGGATATGGTCAGCGCTGCCGATTGTCGATATTGCACTAGCGATGCTTTTTTTAGTATTGAAGAAACCAAACTCGGCATGACTGCAGACGTGGGTACGTTACAGCGTTTACCAAAATTAATTTCTATGGGGTTAGTCAAAGAGTTAGCCTACACAGGCCGAAGAATGCCCGCTGCAGAAGCTAAACAAGCGGGTTTAGTTAATCATGTGTATGACGATCAACAATCTATGATCACCGCAGTATTAGCCATTGCGGCAGAAATTGCTGCGCGCTCACCATTAGCCGTTACTGGCTGTAAAGAGATGATCAACTATGCACGCGATCATAGCGTATCTGATAGCTTAAATTATATGTCAGTCTGGCAAAGCGGCATGTTCCAGCCACAAAACGATATGATGGAAATATTCAAAGCTAAAGCGCAAAATCGTGCACCTGAATTTGAAGAATTAACCCAAATAGATACTACAAAAATATTCTAATCATTCTGGATTTATAGGGTTATTTGTTATTAATGCTTATTTGATTGAATTTATTTGAATCAACTTCTGTTAACAAGTAGCCCTAAAACCATTTAGAGACATTATGACAAAACCTTTGATTAACCTCGTCCATGCCAACGGCTTCCCCGCCGGAAGCTATCGGACATTTTTAGCTGAATTTGATCCAAACTACAACACTATCGCACTTGATCAGTTCGGTCATAATGACATGTACCCGATACACAGTAACTGGCAGCACTTAGTTACTGAGTTAGTAGAATTCATTAAGAAACAAGATGATAAAGTAATATGTGTTGGCCATTCTTTTGGGGGGGTCATTTCATTTATTGCTGCTTGCCAACATCCAGAACTCTTTCGGGGCTTAGTGATGCTAGACCCGCCAGTGGTCACAGGTGCGTTCTCACATTTACTCAGTTTTATTAAACGCACACCCTACATAGATAAACTATCACCCGCGGGTAAAGCCAAAACTCGCCAGCAACAATGGCCAGAAAAAACCAACTTGGTTGATTATTTTTCACAGAAGACTTTGTTCAAAAATTTCGATCCGCGCTGCTTGCAAGATTATGCTCACTCTGGGTTTATTCATCGCAACCAACGTGTCGAGTTAACCTTCTCTCCTACGGTTGAAGCCGATATTTTTAGGCACTTACCTACCAATTTAGCTCAATATAAAAACAAGCTTAAGGTGCCCGCTAAACTGATTTATGGTCAAAATACTAACATTTTCCCCATTAAACATTTTATCCGCTTTGCCAAATTAAACGACATCGACATAATGATGATGCCAAAAGGCGGCCACATGTTCCCACTAGAACAGCCAGAAAATACCGCTGCTATGGTGAAGGAGCTAATTAAAGATTGGTAAGCTTACATTTAGGACGCTGCGCGACTAGATGCTAGGAACTCGCAAGTTCGCCAGAGGGCGAAGCTTCGATCCTTCTAGGTGCAAGGTTTTAGGATCTAGGTTTTAGGATCTAGGTTTTAGTCCTAGGATCTAGAAGCGTAGCGTCCTCGAAGACCGCAGGTCGTCCCAGTAGCCGCAGGCGCTCTATTACTAGACCCTAGCAAGACAGAGTCCGCCCTAGCAGCGAAGCGACCCTAGACAGCTCTATCCGTGAGCGCAGCGTTCGCTTGTTATCGTTTCTGAAGCTGTCCCTAGCAGCCATAAGCGCCCGATTCTTAGGGCCTTGCACTTTGTCACTTCTCGACATGTTAGATCCTGCATGTCAAGAGCGTTTGGGTATACATGGCGATGGTTGTTGAGACTATGATAAAAAGTACTAATATATACGCTACTACGTAAACAATGCTAATCAAAAGAGGCCCTATTCATGATTAAGCCAATTGCT
This sequence comes from Shewanella sp. S1-49-MNA-CIBAN-0167, assembly GCF_040310145.1. Taxonomy (NCBI): domain Bacteria; kingdom Pseudomonadati; phylum Pseudomonadota; class Gammaproteobacteria; order Alteromonadales; family Shewanellaceae; genus Shewanella; species Shewanella sp. S1-49-MNA-CIBAN-0167. The sequence continues at coordinate 11,731 of NZ_JBEOPO010000002.1, forward strand.
TTGTTATCTCTCCTAACCTTGGGGTTCGGTGTCTCTTATCCGTCAATGGCATTACCTTTAGATAAAATTGAATTACCGCAAGGTTTTACTATTGATGTATATGCCGAAAACATTGAGAATGCCCGCCAGATGGCCCTTGGTGACAATGGAACTGTATTTGTCGGCAGTCGTAAAGCGGGTAATGTTTATGCCCTTATTGACAGCAATAATGATTTTAAAGCGGACAAAAAAATCATTGTTGCGACCGATCTATTTATGCCATCAGGACTGGCATACCATCAAGGCAGTTTATATGTCGCTGATGTTGATAAAATCTGGCGTTACCCTAATATTGAAAAGTCTTTGCCTACTATCCCTAAACCAGAATTGGTGTACAACAAGCTTCCCAATAAAGCCCATCATGGTTGGAAATTCATCACCTTTGGGCCTGATGGAAAACTGTATATCCCAGTAGGAGCCCCTTGCAATGTCTGTGAAAGTGAACTGCCTTTTGCCAGCATTCTCAAATTAGACCTAGACACTAAACAAACCACCATAGTTGCTAAAGGCGTACGTAATAGCGTTGGATTTGATTTTCATCCGCAAACCGGTGAATTGTGGTTTACCGATAATGGCCGCGACATGATGGGTGATGACTTACCTGATGATGAGCTTAATCGTGTGAGCCAAACGGGCCAACACTTTGGTTTTCCTTATATACACAATAGCAAGATTGCAGACCCTGATTTTACTGATCCACAAATAGCTAAACTCAATACCCCTCCAGTATTAACCCTTGGCGCTCATGTTGCCGCACTAGGGATGGAGTTCTATCAAGGGAATCAATTTCCAGCAGCGTTTCACCATTCCATCTTAATTGCCCAGCATGGGTCTTGGAATCGAAGCAGTAAAGTGGGTTACCGTATCATGCAAGTTGAACTTCAAGATAACACGGTTATCGGCTATAAGCCTTTTGCAACAGGGTGGCTTGATGGCGAACAAAGCTGGGGACGTCCAGTAGATGTCATGACATTAGCCGATGGCTCACTACTGGTCTCTGACGATTTTGCTAACGCTATATATCGTATCAGTTACACAAAACCGTAAAATTTTAATTTAAAGTTTAATCCATAAAGTAAGCCAGTCTGATATGGGTTAGGCTTTAATTAAATCTAACTTAGCAGATGAATTAATAGTCAAGTCATGAATATTTGAGAGAATACCGTCCATGGCCGCTTGCTGGTGTCTGACCCATAGGGCTTTGGGAAATGTCATTATCATGTATGATACATCACTGTCTTTACCGCCACTGAATGAGTGAATTCTTATATATATTAGAGTGATGCTCGAGCCCTCATGGACGAGTTTACTGCGTGTCAATGAGTAAATGGCGATGAGGCTTGAAACGATTTATAGAGAACGACAGGGCCTCACATCAATCCTGCTGTATGCTTTATAACTTCCCCGCTTAACGGTACTACTTTCTTAACTGAATTTGCTCAGCAATAAGCTTGGCCCATGCAGTATAAATCTGTGGGCCTGGGTGGAAACCATCTGTGGCCATCACTTGACGCATAAAATCGACCATACTGCTGTCTTGCTGTGGGTTTTCTAATGGTAAATTAATCAATGTAAAACGAGTTTGTGCTTTGGATTGCTTATCGATTTGTTGCTGATCAAGTGCTTGTTGATCAAGCATAAGCAACAGTTGCTGCAATTTATGATTAAAGTGCTTGGCTCGTTGGCCTAGGCTCCAGCGCAGTGGATTTGGCAAAGCCGGAAATGACCCGAGTGGCGGTATGGCAGTCACCAAGATGAGTTTTGGGGTATATCGCTCAGTGATAAGTGTCAATAACTGGGCTTGTTGCTGCAGCCACTTATCGCAGCTCAGGGATGAAGTGATATCGTTGACCCCAAGTGAGGTAATGATGATATCAAAATGCCCTTGACCTAGTATGGGATGTGAACAATTGATGTGATCATTTAACGACTCAAGCGTAGTCGAAGTGGTCGCGCCAGTTTTGGCAAAAAGACCGTATTTTAGATGACCATGTGGACGTAAATAATGGACCACCTGCCCCAGCAACGCCTGATCCTGATTAGCGACCCCCACACCTGCTGCGGCTGAATCTCCTAATATAAGCACACTCAACTCAGGATTGGTGCCTGTTTGCCCTAAGCGTTCGCCCTCAGGCTCAGCAAGTTTTGGGGTGGTGCGACGAACGTTTAGCCCTTGCAGCAGTAAAACGGGGGCCAGCATGATAGATATTCCCTGATGTAGCATGTGAACTCCCTGTGACTCTGGGTCCGCGACTAATAGCCTAGTTAACCTAAAAAAGTTAATACCAAAGCCATAAAGCAAACCAATACCCATTAATAATGATATTTTTAGTTTTAGTATGGAGCAACTGAAACCGCGGAAACTTAACGATTATCTGCAATAAATTGAACCACGACTTCAGCTAGCGCTTCGCCTTTGTCTTCTTGTAAAAAGTGACCAGCACTGACAATAGTGGTGTGTTTTTGCCCTTTTGTGCCTGGTATCAATTTTTGCATTAGTTTGTCTCCGCCTGCAGTGATCGGATCTGAATCACTGAACGCAGTCAAAAAGGGCTTTTGCCATTGCGACAAGACCTTCCATGCTGAACGATTTTTTTCGGCGGCAGGATCATCCGGTGTGGTTGGCACTAACAACGGAAACTGACGCGCGCCCTCTTTATATTTTTCTTGTGGAAATGGTGCATCGTAAGCGGCAATGACATCAGCTGACAAGGTCGACACACAAGCACTATTAATCAAGTTGCCAGTTGGAAAAAGTTCAACATCTTGTGAGAACGTTTGCCATTGTTTAAAAGCTTCACCTGGCTCATGGTCACCTGTTGGTAACATGGTATTGGCTGCAACAATGCCTCTATAACGCTGGGTATCTTCTGCGGCTAAACGTAAACCAATTAACCCACCCCAGTCTTGGCACACCAGCATTATGTTGGTTAGTTTGAGTTGTAACACCAATGACGTCATCCAATCAACATGGCGTTGATAAGTATAGTCGCTTCGTTTGCTGGGTTTATCTGAACGTCCGAAGCCAACCAGATCGGGCGCAATAACGCGATGACCGGCTTGCACAAGAATGGGGATCATCTTACGGTACAAAAAGCTCCATGTTGGCTCACCGTGTAGTAATAATATCGGTTCTGCATCTCTGGGGCCTTCATCCAGATAATGAACCCGTAATTGGCCGCCTTCACTATCGTCAACCATTAAGTAATGAGCGGCAAAGTTGTAGTCCGGTAGATTGGCAAAACAACCATCATCGGTGCGTAAACATTCCATATTGATTCCCTTCCAGTTCGTCTATAAATAACCACTCATCGATTTAACTAATCTCAACTCGGGTTGAGCGGTGAGATCAATAAGCCAAAATTAGAATATTTGACCTCTTTATTATCCCGAGCTGAGGCTAACTAAGCTCTTTAATCGCACGCCCGATACCATCAACCGTTAATGGGTACATTTTATGGTCAACTAGCTGTTGAATAATGGAGATTGAATGATGAATTGGCCAGTGGTTTTCAGGTTGCGGATTTAACCAAGCGACCTTACTAAAATGACTTAACAACTGATTCATATACTCGACACCGGGTTTTTCATTCCAATGCTCAACACAGCCGCCTTTGGCGATAATTTCGTACGGTCCCATGGTCGCATCGCCAACAAAAATGACTTTATAATCGGCAGAAAAGGTTCTGATGATCTCTTCAAGATCAATGGTTTTATCAAACCGTCTGCTATTATCCTGCCAAACCTGGTCGTATACACAATTATGAAAATAGAAAAACTTTAAATGCTTAAACTCACTATGTGCAGCGGAGAATAACTCTTCACAGGTATGAATATAATCATCCATTGAGCCGCCAATATCGAAAAACATCAGTACTTTAACGGCGTTATGACGTTCTGGCTCCATATGCACATCTAACATGCCACCATTCTTGGCGGTTGAGTTAATAGTGGTATTAATATCAAGCTGTTCACTGGCACCGGTACGGGCAAATTTTCTGAGTTTTTTAAGGGCTAATTTGATATTGCGAGTGCCTAACTCACGGTCTTGGTCGAAATTTTTAAATTCTCGCTTATCCCACACTTTCACCGCACTGTTATTACGGTTTTTGTCTTGGCCGACTCGGATCCCTTCAGGATTATAGCCATAGGCACCAAACGGTGATGTGCCGCCAGTACCGACCCATTTATTGCCGCCGGCATGTCGTTTCTTCTGTTCTTCTAAACGCTCTTTTAACGCTTTCATCAATTGATCAAGTCCGCCTAATGACGTTAGTTGGTCTTTTTCTTCTTGAGAGAGGTGTTTTTCGAATTCTTTTCTAAGCCAATCTTCCGGCACAATGTGATCGAACACATCAATATTTTCTATCCCTTTAAAGTACTCAGCAAATGCGTTGTCGTACTTGTCATAGTGAATTTCATCTTTAACCATGACAATTTTGGCAAGGTTATAAAAGTCTTCTACATTGGCAAAAATCACCCCTTTTTTTAATACCGCGATAAGATCTAATAGCTCTCGTAAGCTACAAGGGACTTTATGCTTTTTTAGGGTGAGAAAAAAATCAATAAACACTGTGATATCACCTGTTTCTGCGGCTCATAAAGGCCAATTTTTCAATCAATGAAACGTCTTGTTCATTTTTTAACAGTGCGCCAAACAAAGGAATGATATCTGACCTTTTATCGAGTAATGTATCTTGCGATATGTCATCGGATATCAATAGTTTTAACCAATCAATTAACTCTGATGTTGACGGTTTTTTCTTGATGCCACTGACTTCGCGTAAATCAAAAAACACCTCTAATGCTTGTTTTAACAATGCTTGTTTAACATCAGGATGATGCACATCGATAATTTTTTCCATTTCAGCTTTAGTCGGAAACTTGATGTAATGGAAAAAACAGCGCCTTAAGAAAGCATCGGGTAATTCTTTTTCATTATTTGAGGTGATGATGATAATTGGTCGCTGTTTTGCTTTAATCACTTGTTGGGTTTCATAAACATAAAACTCCATCTTATCAAGCTCTTGCAATAAATCATTCGGAAATTCGATGTCCGCTTTATCGATTTCATCAATCAACAATATGGGTCTTTGCTCTTCTTCAAACGCCTGCCATAACTTGCCTTTAACGATATAGTTGCCAATATCATGAACCCGTGCATCACCTAACTGACTGTCGCGTAACCGAGATACTGCATCATATTCATAGAGGCCTTGTTGCGCTTTAGTGGTCGATTTAATATGCCATTGATACAATTTACAATTGAGTGAACTGGCTAGTTCTTCGGCTAACTGGGTTTTACCGGTACCGGGCTCGCCCTTAATTAATAACGGTTTTTCTAATGAGATCGCCGCATTTACCGCCAAGCTAAGTTCGTTTGATGCAATATAATTTTGTGTACTTTTAAACATGGTCTTACCTTTTTATTCATGTCGCTTTGTCGCTATTAATTAGCACCAGCCTCAAAGCTATTTGTTTGTGTTAATCGTCGGTAATTGAAAATGAATAGATTAAAACTAAAAACGGACTACCCCATTTAATCAACATAAGCTCTATTATTAAACCACTTTCTTTAGGCAACTTCCTTTTAGGCTGCTTTGATGGCAACCGGCGTACCATTAAATGCCGCATTACCTGTCAGCATATCAACTCGATTGGCATCTGTTAAATCATTAATGCTCACCCCTGGCTGAGTTGCTGCAACCGACATGTTAGTACCTTTTTGATTGTGTCCCCAGCCTTGAGGCATACTGACCACACCTTGTTGGATATCATCAGTGATTGCGACTTCAATGACGATATCACCTACCGCTGAACTGACATTAACTAGCTGCCCTTGTTTGATCCCAAGCGCTTGTGCATCTTGTGAATGCACTTCTAAGGTACATAAATTTTTTCCTTTAATGAGTCGTTGTGAATTTTGTGTCCAGGTATTGTGACTTTTAACTAATCGTCGACCAATTAACTCAAACGGATAAGCTTGATCACGCGCGGGTTGTGCCATAACGGCATCCTAACGAGGTAAATCATCTCGATAGATTTGCGGAAATAAATTGACCTTGCCGTCTGCGGTTTTTATCCGCTCAGCAAGACACGGCATTAACGGGCCAATATCAATACCATGGGGATTATCAATCAGCTTTTGTAAGCTCATACCCTCTTCGCCATAGGGCCCTTTTTTCAGTTCCATATCTAACAGCATTTCTGGAGTGATTTTTTGCATCGGGTCGTCAGTCGCAATATTGAGCATCCGGGCAGAAATCTGTTTAAGTATTTGCCAGTCGCTGCGTTGATCCGGTTGTTGATCAAATAATGGCGGTGAGTATTTAACTGTGTTTCTAACCGAAAATGAATTAAAGAAAATATCGAAATGAGAATTTTCAACGCCCGTAGTCCCCGGTAAAATAATGTTGGCGTATTGGGTGGTTTCATTTAAATAAATGTCAACCGAGACCATGTAATCTAAGCCTGCAAAAGCTTGGGCTAATTTATGCCCACTAGGGGCTGAAAGTACCGGATTGCCAGCAACCGTGATCACGCTTCTTATTTGCCCTTCTCCAGGCGTCTGTATTTCTTCCGCCAAGGTCGCAACCGGAAATTCACCATTGAAAAATGGCAGCTTACGTACTCGCGTTTGATGTTGGCCAAATGAACTTTTATGACCGGGTTGATGATTGCGCAGTAAATCAAAAGCAGGCTGTGGAAACATAGCGCCACCGGCACGGTCAAAGTTGCCGGTAATAATATTGAGTACATTGGTTAGCCATAGACATAAGCCACCAAATGTTTGCGTCGACGCCCCCATGCGGCTATAACAAACAGCAGAATCTGCTGCGAGCATGTCTGCGGCTAAGGTGCGAATACTCGTCGCATTAATGCCGACAAATTCAGCCACAAGCTCGGGCGAATAGTGTTTTGCTAGGCTTTCAACATCATCTAGCCCATCAACTTGGGTTTCTAAATGACGTAAATTAACCATATTTGAATCAAAAACGCAGTGGATCAACGCCAGCAGTAATAACGCATCTTTTTCTGGGCGAATAAACAGATGTTGATCAGCAATTTTGGCTGTGCGGGTTCTGCGGGGGTCAACAACGACAATTTTTCCACCACGTTTTTGGATGGCTTTCATCCGACCTATAACGTTAGGTGCCGTCATCATGCTACCGTTTGATACCACAGGATTACCACCAATGATCAGCATAAAATCAGTTCTATCAATGTCGGGCACCGGAATTAACATGCCCGCGCCAAACATAAAGTTTGCAGCAACATGATGAGGTAATTGATCGGCAGAGGCAGAGCTGAAACGGTTTATGGTGCCAAGTGACTTCATAAATGGTTTAAGGAACAGCGCATTACCAAGACTATGGGCATTGGGATTACCCAAATAAACCGCCAACGCATTGTTGCCATGCTGCTGTTGAATGCCTTTAAACTTTTCAGTTATTTCGCTAAAGGCCTCATCCCAGCTAATATCTTCCCAACCTGTTGCGGTTCGCCTAATAGGCGTTTTTAAGCGATCTTTGTCAGTATAAAAATCTTCTAAGGCTAAGGATTTTGGGCAGTTATAACCTTGACTAAAGGGGTCTAGTTGATCGCCTTTAATTGATAAGATTTGGTTATCTTGATAGGTAATTTCCAAGCCACACATGGCTTCACAAATATTGCAATTTCGATAATGGGTGTTAATTTCGCTCATATTTATCGCCTGACTTGGAATAGTAAACCTGTCATAAACACAACCCAATTAACAACATTGATTAATTGGGTTGTGGCCGTTATAAATTATTGATAAACAATATTGTTATAAAAATTATAATTTAACGATTAACTTGCCTTTATTATCACCGGTAAAAAACAAGTTTAAGCCGGTGATTGCCGACTCAAGACCATTTAACACATGGGCGCGATGTTTAATTTGTCCTTTCATGACGTAAGGTGTCAGTTTTTCTAATAGCGCTGGCACGTCACCAAAATGATCAGGCATAGTGAAGCCTTGTATAATGAGGCGTTTTTTAATCACTTGGATCCAGCTTGGTGCTAGATCTGGCACGGCTTTCGGGTAATCGGCAATCATGCCACACACCACAATGCGGCCATGGGCATTCATTTTGGCAAACACATGGTGCTGGATCGGGCCGCCGGTATTTTCAAAATACACATCAACGCCATCGGGGGTTAATTCGGCCAATTTTGCGGCTAAATCATCGGTCTTGTAATTAATCGCACCATCAAAACCTAATTCGTTAACAATCCAATCGGCTTTTTCATCACTACCGACAACACCGATAACCCTGAGGCCATCCGCTTTAGCCAACTGTCCCACAATAGAACCAACCGATCCTGCTGCGCCAGAAACTACGATGGTTTCGCCTTTTTGTGGTTTACCTACGTTAAAGAGTCCTTGCGTCGCCGTTAACCCCGGCAAAGCAAAAACCGATAAAATAGCTTCATCTGGTAATGGCGCGGTCACTTTATTTAACCCCGCGCCGTTAGTTAAAAAATATTGTTGCCAACCCATCATGCCCATCACTCGGTCGCCGACCTTAAAGCCAGGATGGTTACTCTCTACAATTTCACCAATGCCAGAACTGCGCATCACCTCACCTAACGCAACTGGCGGAATGTAACTTTCGGTATCAGCGCTCATCCAACCAAACATCGCAGGATCAAGTGACATGCAGTTTTGTTTGACCAAAAATTGTCCGTCAGCCACTTTAGGCATTGGCTTTTCAACCACTTCAAATAATTCAGGGCCGATGGGGCCACCTTGAGGACGGGCGATTAAGTTAATGGCTTTATATGTGCTCATATTTTTGCTCTCTTTGTTGGTATATTAATGCTGCATGTGACTGCGCGATACTTTGGTTTATTGAGGCCGTGGTTAATGGATATTGTCATCCTGGTGAGATTCTTGTGTCATTTTGCTGTTATTACCTAATGAGCTGCTTAATACTTTTTATGCTGCTGATATTTTGGGTTTGATAAAAGTGTTTAAAGTGCTGTGCAAGCTTTTCACTTTCAACGAAAACCTGTTGCCAATACTGGATGCGCTGAGCGGGTTTCATGTCGATAAAATCACTACGGTCAGGAATTTTTTTATAGGGCAAGGATTCAACAAATTCAGCAGAAGGACAAAGCAATACGGTTTTATCGTAGTGTTCTAGCCTGACGTTGCGGGACAGCTTTTTATCGAACCAGCCCGCTTTTAATGTCGAGCTAAAATGAGGGTAAAGGATTAAGCCTTGATTTTGAATATTGAAATCAAAATGATAATCGATAATGCCGCCATCTCGATACATGCCGGGTGGACAATCAACAATATCTTTTATGCCTTGCATCACCATAGGAATAGAACCTGACGCCAGTAGCGCAGCTTTGATATTGTGTTGACTAAAAGCCACCGCGGTAGTTGGGATGTTATCCGGATCGTGGAGAACTAAATCGCTTTGATTATGCTGAAATATATATCGTTCATATTGACTATTTAGTAACGAGCGACTCAAGGTATTTCTAATTACGCTGTTAACCAACCCAGCCCCTAGTGTGAACGTGTTTTCTGATGCTACGAAACCATTGCATTTAGCCACAATAAAATGGGCTTTAAAGACGTTATTATTAATAATTTCAGCTGCGCCGTTGTCACCAAAGAGCGCATCAAGCAATTCAATGGCTTTAGCGGTAATTTCTGCCGCTTTGGGTTTAGTATTATCCGAGTACACGGTTTCACTGTAGTGTTTAGCTAAACGCTCTATTGCCGCTACGGGGTCTTTTTGCGCAAAGCACGCGGCGCGAAACGCACCAGCACTTGAGCCAATGAGATTTAACGGCTGCTGTCTGCCTTTGAAAAACTCCCCAAAGATATATTTATCTAATCCCAGTAAGGTAAACCATTTGGGCCCACCGCTTGCACCAAGGAAAGCGCTAAATAACTCAGGGGAAAATCCATCTTGCTGGATCTTTTTTAAGGCCGTTTCACCAGCATATATTTCTAACATATGACTCTTATTGTTAAACTGTCGGCAATAAATGCCGACAGTTAAGTTTCGAGACTAAAGCTTCGGGACTTAAAGCTTCGAGACTAAAGTTTCGAGACTAAAACTTCAATACTAAACTTCGACACTAAAGCATCTAGGTTAATGATTAGACAGTTGTTATTAAAACATTAGTCTCTAAAAAGTAGCATCGATGAAGCTTACGCCTTATTACGAAGATCTTTGCGTAACACTTTACCCACATTACTTTTGGGCAATTCATTCATAAATTCAACTACTTTAGGTCGCTTATAATTGGTGAGCATTTTATTACAATGATCGAGTATATCTTGCTCGGTAAGCGTTGGGTCTTTTCGAACAATGTACACTTTGACTCGCTCACCAGTGATATCGCACGACACCCCCACAGCGGCAGCTTCAAGAACCCCTTCATGCATCACCAGTACTTCTTCGATTTCGTTTGGAAATACATTAAAACCTGAAACATTGATCATATCTTTCTTTCGATCAACAATTTTGAAAAAACCATTTTCATCCATGGTGGCGATATCACCTGTCGCTAACCAACCATCGATTAAGACTTCATCGGTCGCTTTTTGGCGATTGTAATAGCCTTTCATCACTTGTGGACCTTTAACCCACATTTCGCCCGGCTCACCTAATGCCACGTCTTCACCATCAGCCCCGACTAATCGAATATCCGTTGATGATGCAGGCAAACCAATAGAGCCATTGAAACTTTTTTGGTTATAAGGACTTAATGTCACTAAGGGCGCACATTCGGTTAATCCATATCCTTCTAAAAGTCGACTGTTAGTGACTTTTTCCCAAAGCTCTGCAACCGGACGTTGCACAGCCATTCCACCACCAAGCCCCATTTTTAAGGCACTAAAATCAAGTTTGTCGAATCCAGGGGTATTTAGTAGCCCATTAAATAAGGTATTTACCCCAGTAATAACGGTAAAGCGATATTTAGCCAGCTCTTTAACAAAACCTGCCATGTCTCTTGGATTGGTGATTAATAGATTAGTGCCGCCAAATGGTAAAAAGGCCAAACAATTAGAGGTTAACGCATAGATATGATAAAGCGGCAAAGCAGTTATCATAATTTCTTTGTTTATTTCGAAGACATTTTTTGTAACCGCATTGGACTGTTCTATGTTGGCCACCATGTTGCGATGAGTCAGCATGGCGCCTTTTGATGGGCCTGTGGTACCACCGGTATATTGTAAAAAGGCCAAATCAGCACCCACAACCTCAACTGGCGTCAAATTAAGTTTACTGCCTTTGGCCATTGCGTCATTAAATTTAATGGCATTGGGCAAATCAAACGCTGGAACTAGTTTTTTTACATGCTTAATTGCGCCGTTGACGAGTGCGCCTTTAATCATACCTAACCTGTCACCTACGCCTGTGAGGATCACATGCTTTACATCGGTTTTATTAATAACAGACTGTAATACATGAGCAAAGTTTTCAAGAATAAGGATCCCTTTAGTGCCAGAGTCTTTTAATTGATGTTCTAACTCGCGGGCGGTATACAGTGGATTAACGTTAACCACCGTCAGACCCGCAATCAGTGCGCCAAATAGTGCAATGGGATATTGCAGTGTATTGGGGATCATGATGGCAAATTTATCACCCTTAACTAAGCCTAAATCTTGCTGTAAGTAAGCAGCAAAATCCGTCGCTTGTTGTTCAAGTTGCTGATAAGTAATGCTGACATCCATATTAATGAACGCAGTATTATTTGCATACAACTTGGTATAAATTAAGAATAAATCTGCCAAAGAATTATATTTATCAGGATCTATTTCAAACTCAACCCCTGGCGGATAACTCTTTTCAAGCCAAATCTTTTCCATAATATTTTTCCCCAAATGTTACGTTATTAGTGGCTAGCAAATACTCTAGCAGCTATGTTTATTATTATTTTGTATGATGCAAAAATTAACTTAACCAGACATTAACGTTTCATTAACTTTTTATCAACCTAACATTGAGCCAGACTTATAACACTTCAAATAAGCCCGCGGCTCCCTGACCACCGCCAATACACATACTGATCACCACGTATTTAACCCCACGACGTTTACCTTCAATTAGCGCATGCATTACCATGCGAGTGCCGCTCATGCCATAAGGATGGCCAATGGAGATTGCGCCGCCATCAACATTTAAACGATCGGCTGGAATACCGAGCTTTTCAGCACAATAAATCACTTGAACAGCAAACGCTTCATTGATTTCCCATAAACCAATATCGTCAATTGTGAGACCATGGCGCTCAAGTAATTTTGGAATCGCATAAATTGGGCCTATGCCCATTTCATCAGGTTCACAGCCCACAACTACCATGCCCCGATACGCCCCTAAAGGACTCAACCCACGTTGCTCTGCTAATTCACGCTCCATGACTACCACAGCCGCAGCACCATCAGAGAGTTGCGACGCATTACCGCCGGTAATCGAGCCGGATTCTTTGACCGCTTTTAAGCTTGCCAAACCTTGTAGATCGGTAGACGGGCGATTACCTTCATCCTTGGTTAAGGTGACTTGTTGCTTACTCATTTCACCGCTGGCTTTGTCCATTACCAGCTTAGTGCAAGTAACAGGCACAATTTCATCATCAAATCGGCCTTCAGTTTGCGCCGCTGCGGTGCGTAGTTGAGATGTTAAAGCGTAGGCATCTTGTGCTTCACGAGAAATACCATATCGTTCAGCAACCACTTCGGCAGTATCAAGCATCGGCATATAAATGGCTGGTTGGTAAGCTTTTATGCTGGGATCAACCGCACGATGCATATTCATTTTATCGTTTTGTACTAAGCTGATTGAGTCACAACCCCCGGCGACAACAATTTGGGCACCATCAACAACGATATGGTTGGCAGCGATAGCAATAGACATTAATCCTGAAGAACATTGACGATCGACAGTCATGCCCGGCACAGATACCGGTAATTGTGCCGCCATGGCCACTTGACGACCAAAGTTCATTCCTTGGTTGCCTTGAGTTAACGCAGCACCAAAAATACAATCTTCAATGTCATGAGGGTCAATACCCGCTCTCTCTATTGCGGCGTTTACCGCAACGGCCGCTAACGTCGGGGCGGATAAATCGTTAAATGCACCGCGATAGGCTTTACCTATAGGTGTTCGGGCGGCTGATACAATGACGGCTTCTCTCATGATAATTCCTGTCTTTTTATAGTTGTTGTTTATCGTTCGATCGGACTTGGTGCTGTTATTAGCCATGATTATTCAAGTCATGACTCGCGTAATGATTGCCGCACTAGGCTATTACTGTTGAGACTGCTGTTGAGACTTCATAAACGCCATTGCCTTCATCACAAACTTCTCACCTTGCTTGGCACCCGACAGTAACGATTGTTGATTCTCTTGAGCCGTGAGTAACGCCCAGTTTTGACGCACGGTTTCTGGGTTTTGCGATGTTTTAGGAATAAAACAGCCTTCTGTTTCAAAGATACAGGCACTCGAATAGCCACCGGCTCCGGCACATAAAATAAACCGATTTGGCGCGTCTTCATCGCACAAGGTCAGCATGCCTGCCGTTACCGCTTCGGGGGAAAACGCCTTAACTATTTCTTCTGGCATTAAATCTTCAGTCATCCGTGTACCAGCCGTTGGCGCAAGCGCATTGATGTTGATATTATTTTTTGCACCTTCAAGCACTAAGGTATTCATTAGCCCAATGACGGCCATTTTAGCGGCTCCGTAATTTGCCTGACCAAAGTTACCGTACATGCCACTCGATGACGTTGTCATGACGATACGGCCGTAGTTTTGTTGTTTCATGATTTCCCACACCGCTTTGGTGCAGTTAACAGAACCCATAACATGCACGTCCATGACCAATTTAAAGTCATCTAAAGTCATTTTTGAAAATGACTTATCCCGCAAAATACCTGCGTTGTTAATCAGAATGTCGACTCGACCCCATTTATCCATGGTTTGTTGCACCATGTCTTGTACTTCGTCAAAATTGGCTACGTTAGCACCATGGCTAATCGCTTCGCCGCCCATCTCTTCAATTAACTGCACCACTTCTTGTGACGCCGCTGAAGATGCGCCGCTGCCATCACGAGCACCGCCTAAGTCGTTAACCACTACTTTGGCACCGCGTCTGGCCAATTCCAATGCATGTGAGCGGCCTAAACCGTTACCGGCACCCGTTACAATAGCCACTTTTCCTGCAAAACTAATTGTCATGTTTTTACCTTAACTGTTTATTATTATTGTTTATTTTATGCGTCAGACTTTTACTTAACCATCATTTTAGAAGCATCACTTCTAAAGCATCACTATTTAACCATTTGCACCGATATCCACTCGGCAACCAATGCCGGTGTATCGCAGCCTTCTATTTCAATGGTCACTTCGGTCGATAGTCTAAATTGCCCTGGTTTTTTTTCTGCTATTGAAAGGGTTTTAGCATGCGCTCTAATGCGGCTATTGACGGTAACAGGTTGCAAAAATCGTACTTTATCGAAACCGGCATTTAGCCCCATATAGAAGCCATCGATAATGACGCTAAAATTTTCAGCAAAATGCGACAGCATAGATAACGATAAAAAACCGTGGGCGATGGTTGAACCAAAAGGGGTTGCTTTGGCTTTCTCAACATCTACGTGAATAAATTGATGATCCAGAGTGCAGTCAGCAAATTGATTAATTTGCTCTTGGGTAATTTGGTGCCAACCTGTTGGCTCAGCTTGATAGCCAATATAGTTGGCAATGTCATTTCGATTAATTACTGTCGGCATTATTCCCTTTCCTTTTGTACTTTCGCGGTACAATCCATGAATAAAATTTAAGCGATATCTCATGCTAGTTGGGGTAGGTAAATTAAACAAATGAATAGTTTTAATACCAAGCTATTCACAGGATGAATAGCTTGGTGATGTAGAGGATGCAAACGTGACAAAATAAAATGAGCAAGTCACAAACAAAAAAACATTACCCATGGCGCGGTAATGTTTTTTGTAAACTCGATTTTATAAAACGCCACTGCGCATTAATGGCATAAATCTGCAGTCGTATCGCATTAATTAGACATCAAATTAAAACCTAAATTAAAACCAGTCAGGCTGCATATCAAAGCTGGTGCTGTCAGTATTGATCAGTAAATTTGACCATACGCTAATTTCAGGCAATTCAAATCGATAAAAATACTGACAAGCCTGCAATTTGCCTTGATAAAAATGCATATCGGCTTGGTGCGGTTGTTCGGCTATCGCTTTAGTCGCAACAATACTTTGCTTAAGCCATAACCAAGCAATAATCACGTGACCAAATAACTCTAAGTATTTGACTGAATTTGCTAAGGCTAAATCAATATTTTTAGTCGACATCGCGCTTAACACCGCTTGCGTTGTCACACTTAACGTATCAAGCGCTTGGCTTAATTGTGAAGAAAACTCGTTTAAGCTTGGGTATTGTTTTGCGTATTCAATCGTTTTAACCATTTCAGCTAACGTAGCCTTATAGCCTTGCATGTTATTCATCGGCACTTTACGAGTGATCAAATCTAATGATTGGATCCCGGTAGTGCCTTCATGAATAGGGTTTAAGCGATTATCACGATAGAACATTTCAACCGGATGCTCGTTTATATAACCATGGCCGCCCATGACTTGAATCGCAAGGGAGTTCGCTTTGGGGCCATATTCTGATGGCCATGTTTTAATGATGGGCGTTAAAAAGTCCAACAATGTATGTGCATATTGGCGTTGCTCGGCTGTGGCTGAGGTATGTGAATCATCACTTAATTGAGTACCGTACAGCACTAGAGCCATTGCCCCTTCTGCATAGGATTTTTGGGCTAATAGCATACGTTTTACATCCGCATGTTCAATGATATTCACCATAGGAGATTGTGGATCTTTACACGATGGTAATCGACCTTGAGGACGGTTTTTAGCGTAGTCCACTGAATATTGATATCCGGCAACCGCGAGCACTGCGCCACTGGTGCCGACCATAATGCGGGCTTCGTTCATCATGTGGAACATGTATTTTAAACCACAGTGTTCTTCACCGACTAAATAGCCAATTGATCCCTTTTTCTCACCAAAACTCAGTGCTGTAGATGTTTGTGCTCGGCCACCCATTTTATGAAACAAGCCTGCCAGCGCCACTTCATTGTCATCGCCCAGCGACCCATCATCATTAAGCAAAAACTTAGGCACAACAAATAACGAAATCCCTTTAACACCTTTGGGAGCACCCTGAATTCTGGCAAGGACTAAATGGACAATGTTCTCGCTTAAATCATGATCGCCGCCTGAAATATAGATTTTACTGCCGCTAATGCGATAGGTGCCATCCTCAGCTTTTACCGCTTTTGTGGTTAAATCGCCTAAAGCGGAACCGCTGCCAGGTTCAGTCATGGCCATGGTGCCCATAAACCGACCTTCTCGCATCGGTTTCACCCAGGTTTCAATCAGCTCAGCACTGCCGTGGGCTTGGAGTAAATTGGCATTAGCCGTGGTCAACATGTTATAGCCCATGCCTGCGCCACCGGCGACGCTAAGATACGAACCCGCGGCACTGGCAATAATAGGTGGCAGTTGCATGCCTCCTAAATTATAATCTGCAGTTGCAGCACCAATCCCAGACTCGTTTACCGCGTCGATGGCTGTTTTAAGCTCAGGGATGATATGCACTTTTTTACCATCAAAAGTGGGTTGTTCAATATCCAATTTGCGACGGATCGGAAGAAAATATTTTTCTGCAATCGTTTTGGCGGTATTAACCACTTCATTAAAGGTTTGGCGGTCATGATCTTGATAACGCTCTCTGCTGGTTAATGCTTCACTATCAAACAGTTCGTAAAGCATAAATTCAAGATCACGTTGATTCATTAACGTTGCAGGCATAATATTCTCTTCTTATCTTGTTTTATAACTAACCAAGTAACTGAGTAACTAACTAAGTTACTCAGTAGCGAAGCAAATCACTGAGCAGGTTACTTTGATGGCAGTATGATGCCCGCAGGCAAGGTTAAAACGCTGACACGCCACCATCTACCGCAATACATTGGCCCGTCATATAGGTATTTGCAGGTGACAACATCATCAGCATCACAGCAACGATTTCTTTAGGTTCACCTAGGCGGTTCATTGGAGCTCCACGGGCCATTTTCTTTTGTTTTTCTTCGTCAGCAAAATTGGTGACCATAGGGGTAAGAGTAAAAAATGGGCAAATTGCATTAATACGAATATTGTCGCGACCGTACTCCACTGCGCCGGTTTTGGTTAAGCCAATCACAGCGTGTTTAGCCATAGAATAAGCGCTGCCTCGAGCTGCGCCACCTAGACCCGCCATCGAACTAACATTGAGAATGGCTCCCTGGCCTTGTTTGAGCATTTGCTGTATTTGATGACGCATGCCAAATTGGACACCTTTCACATTGACAGCAAACTGGCTGTCCATAATAGATTCATCAATCTCATGAAACGGCTTAAACTCATGGGCAATACCGGCATTGTTAACCCCAATATCAACTCGACCAAAATGTTTAATCGCAGTCTCAACCATGGCTTTGCATGACGCATCTTTAGACACATCACATTTCATCGCGATCACGTCGGCACCACTAGAGGCAATATCGTCCGCTACCTTGTTTACACCCGCTTCGTTAATGTCGCTAATCACTAATTTAGCGCCACGTTTGGCTAACTCTTCAGCCAGTAACTTACCAAAACCTTGAGCCGCGCCAGTAATAACGGCAACCTTACCGGTAAAGTCTAATAATGGATCCATGCGAGTAACTCCTGTAATTGATGGTCTTTTCTATGTTGAGTTTTGTTTTGTTAGTTTATTGATTAACTCTCTTTATCTCTTTATCTCTTTAGCAATGACCTCTAAGGCCATTTTTGCCAGTGGTTCGACAAACGAGCCCACTTTATTGGCATGTTCATTAGACGCGTTGCCTTCGGTGGCACGTTTAGCGACTCCTTGGGCGATGGCCGCTAAACGGAAGAAACTAAAAGCCAAATAAAACACCCAGTTTTCAATGTGCCCTATTCCCATTCGTTGGCAATACAGAGCGACATATTCCGCTTCTGTTGGGATGCCTAAGCTGGCGCGGTCAATATCTTGTAAACCGTCAATACTGCCCATACCTGCTGGCATGCGCAGTTGCATACATTGATACGCTAAATCAGCAAATGGATGACCTAGTGTCGATAGTTCCCAGTCAAGTAAGGCGATAATATCGGGGCTATCTTTAGCAAACATCATATTGTCTAAGCGAAAATCGCCATGGACTAAACAAACACGGCCATCATCTTCCGGTACATGTTGTTCAAGCCATTGGCTCAGTTCATCCATCGCGGCAATTTTTTTCAGTTCTGTGGCGCGATATTGTGATGTCCAGCGCGTGAGTTGACGCTCAAAGTAGTTACCTGCTTTGCCGTAATCTGATAATCCAACCGCATCTACATCAACACTGTGCAAAGCAACCAGTACTTTATTCATTGCGTCATACATGGCTGAGCGTTGCTCATTGGTGTCAATCTCAGCTAATGATGCGCTCCAATAAACTGTGCCATCACAAAATTGCATCAGATAAAACATTGAACCGATAATGCTGCTGTCTTCACACAGGTGAAATACTTTTGCAACCGGCACGTCGCTGTCTTTTAAGGCATTTAATACACGATATTCACGATCTACAGCATGAGCTGACTTTAATAATTTCCCCGACGGTTGGCGGCGAAGCACATACACACCCGATGCTGAGGTGACTTTAAACGTTGGGTTTGATTGACCACCGGCAAATTTCTCAAGGGTGATTGGCCCTCTAAAGCCATCAACATGGGCTTCTAGATAAGCAGTAAGCTGTTCATTATTAACGGGAGATTCTTGTGCCATTTAGCAATACTCTTTTTTGTGTAATTTAAGTGGCCAGTATGAGCTATCAACATTATAAACAGCAGGTTGAAATAAGTTCCAACCTGCTGCAAAACTGATCCTGAAAGATCAACAGGCCTTAATACTAGTTAGCTATTTTTTTAACTAAATCACGCCCAAGTTGCATCATATGCACTTGATCAGGACCATCGGCTAAACGCAAAGTACGCTGCCCAGCCCATGCATGCGCTAAGAAGGTATCTTGACTCACGCCCACTGCGCCATGGCATTGAATGGCGCGGTCTATCACATCAAGTGACATACTTGGGGCGACAATTTTAATCATCGCAATTAACTCTTTGGCGGCTTTATTACCTTCGGTGTCCATTTTTTGCGCCGCTTTTAATGTCATTAAACGCGCTTGTTCAATTTGGCAAGCCGACTTAGCAATATCTTCACGTACCGATTGTTGTTTGATCATCGGCTGACCAAACACAATGCGCTGGCTAACCCGTTGGCACATTAAATCTAGCGCACGTTGCGCGACTCCGACTGAACGCATGCAGTGATGTATACGCCCAGGCCCAAGACGACCTTGAGCAATTTCAAAGCCTTTACCTTCACCCGCAATAATGTTTTCAACAGGTACCCGCACATTGTCAAAAATGACATCGCCGTGCCCTTCTGGAGAATCGTCATAACCGAACACTTTCATCGGTCTAACCAAGGTCACACCAGGGGCGTTCATCGGCACAAGCACTTGTGATTGCTGTATATAACGGTTGCTGTTTCCAGGATCCGTTTTGCCCATCACAATCATGATTTCGCATTGTTTGCGACACGCACCACTAATGTAAAATTTGCGACCATTAATGACATATTCATCACCATCACGTTCAATGCGTAATTCGATATTAGTGGCATCACTTGAGGCGACGTCAGGTTCGGTCATTGCAAACGCTGAACGTATTTTGCCGTCAAGCAACGGCTCTAACCATTGCTTTTTCTGCGCCTCGTTACCGTATTTAGCTAATACTTCCATATTGCCCGTATCAGGTGCCGCGCAGTTAAACACTTCTGGCGCCCACATCACTTTACCCATAATTTCAGCAAGGGGTGCATATTCTAAATTAGTTAAACCAGCACTGTATTTGCCGTACGCGACCGGTAAAAATAAATTCCATAAGCCTTCTGCTTTCGCTTTGGCTTTAAGTTGTTCCATTAACGGTGGCGTTGACCATGGCTCGAGTTGTACTTGTTTATGCATTTCTTCCTCTACAGGAAATACATGCAAATCCATAAAGTCGTTGACTCGTTTGATTAACGCTTGAACTTTTTCACTGTATTCAAAATTCATTTTCTATCCTTATAAGATGTCATTACGGCGTTAACTCGTGCTGGAGTTTGACTGACACTTTGTGTTTAAGACATTAAGTCAACTGACTCTAACTAAGAGACATTAATGACTTTTTATTAAAAGGTTTGATCTCATTAATGGCATGGTTCTTAATTTTATTAACCCACTGCGGATCAACTAATAACGCACGGCCAATACCCACTAAATCAAATTCGTCATTGTTTAAACGGACTAATAACTCGTCAATACCGGTAGGATTCGACGTGCCTGATAAATCAGCATTACCCTCTCCAATAAAATCAGCATCTAAGCCCACATTACCGACAGTGATCACCGGCTTGTTGGTGAGTTTTTTAGTCCAACCGGCAAGACCAAGGTCAGAACCTTCAAATTCGGCTATCCAAAAACGACGCGTGCTGGCGTGAAAAATGTCAACGCCAGCATCACTTAATAAGCCTAAGAAAGTACATAACTCTGCAGGTGTTTGACAAAGCTTGGCGCTGTAATCTTGTTGTTTCCACTGTGAAAAACGGAAGATAATGGTAAAGTCGTCACCCACGGCTGCGCGGATTGCTTTGACAATTTCAACCCCAAAGCGGGTACGATTTTCTAACGAGCCACCATAGTGATCTTCTCGTTGATTTGTCCCTTCCCAAAAAAACTGATCGACCAAATAACCATGGGCGCCGTGAACTTCAATGGCGTCAAAACCTATATTTTTGGCATCAAGTGCAGCTTGGGCAAATGAAGCGACAACCTCATTAATATCGTCTTGCGTCATCGCGACACCATTTTTAGCACCAGGCTTGTACAAACCTGAAGGGCTATACGCTGGCGCTTCTTTGTCTGGGCCGATGCCGACTTTCCTCACTGAACCCACATGCCAAAGTTGTGGTGCAATTTTGCCACCGGCAGCATGCACTTCATCAACAACATGTTTCCAACCTGCTAAGGCTTGGTCACCATAAATAGCAGGCACATTCTCGTAACCATTAGCACCTTTATGGGAAATAAAGGTCCCTTCAGTGATAATTAATCCAACATCACCTTCAGCGCGTCGGCGGTAATAGGCCGCAACCTCATCATTGGGGATATAATTTGGCGAAAATGCTCGCGTCATCGGTGCCATTACGGTTTTATTTTTTAATGACAATGATTTAGTGATAAAGGGTTCAAATAATTTATTAACACTGGTGTTTTTATCGCTATTCATGATGCTTCCCTAGCTTTTGATTCATTATTTTGTTGTTGTTATTAGATTAGCTATTATTTTATTCTGTTGATTAACTATTGATTTAACTAGATTTAGTTAGCTTTAATTAGCTTTATCCGTTGACCGATTAACCAATCAAATAACCACCATCAACATTAATGGCGGTACCCGTGGTATAGCTGGATGCATTTGACGCTAAATATAATACGGTGCCGGCCATTTCATCAGGTTGTGCAACACGTTTCATTGGCACGTGGTACATCATTTGTTTAAGAATTGCCGGGTTATCAACTAAGGCTGATGCAAACTTGGTGTCTGTTCCACCGGGCAATAATGCATTTACACGGATGTTAAATTGGGCACATTCTTTAGCAAAAGCTTGAGTCATCGAAATCACAGCAGCTTTAGTGATGGAATAAATACCTTGAAAATCGCCAGGGATAACACCATTAACAGAAGCCACATTAATGATTGAGCCGCCGCCACTATCTTTCATTAATTTTGCGCCTCTGGTCGACATGAAGAAATAACCACGAATATTAACGTCGACGGTTTTTTGAAAGGCGATTAAATCGGTATCAATGATATGACCAAAATACGGATTGGCGGCGGCGTTATTAACTAAAATATCCAGCTTGCCATGTTGTTCAGTTATGGCATCAAAAATGGCATCAATTTGTTCTAATTCGCCAATATGACACGCTATGGCCTGTGCACTGCCGCCTGCTTTTACAATTTCATCAACGACAGCTTGGCAGGCTTCAACTTTTCGACTTGATACAATCACATGCGCACCATACTGAGCTAATACTTTGGCAACACTTTCCCCAATACCACGACTTGCCCCAGTGACTAAAGCGACTTTCCCTGTTAAATCAAATAGATTGCCATTGTTCATGTTATTTCCTTATTATTATTGGGTTAATTGTTGTACTTAGTTAATTAGTTAAGTCGCTTATTTTCAGACCGCAACTGGATATGACCCTAATCTGTATTCAACATTACTTAAAGGTTATCCAATCATCGCCCGCCTGCTCTAAATGACTATAGTTATTGAAATAATCCACACTCAACATGTTTTCTGAAAACAGCAGTTTAGTCACACTGGTATTTCTGGTCTGTTGATTAATCGCCAATGTTTGTTGATCGGTTAATTTCAATATGTGTTGAATGATGACTGAAATCGTACCGCCTGAAGTAAACACTAAAATGTCTTTTGATTTTTTAGTGCCACTTACTACGGCACTAAACTCACGTTTTCTGGCGAGTTCTTGTTCAATGATATTTTGCAGTGCTCGGATACAGCGCGCCTGAAACTGTGGCCAACTTTCTTTATATTCATCATCTTTGTCGCCCGATATCCAGCGATGGAGTGCTTGATAAAACTCTTTTTGCAGCGCTTTGTTTGGCTGGTTTTGTTGATTAATTTCTTGACTCATTTGGGCGAAGTTTTGCCACTGAACATTGTATTTCTGCAAAATGTCGACATGATCAAATTCGTTGAAACCCGAGTGGATAACCATTGGTGTTGTTGGCCCTTGATAGCCATTGACAAAGTTGGTTAATGTTTGGCCGTGTCGCAATAAATCGCCACAATAAAACTTGCTGGGGGCCACTCTTGAACGCCAATATTCACCTAGTAAGGTCGCTTGTTGGCTACCTTTGTCTGATAATTGATCGTAATCAGTACTACCAAAAGAGGCTTGCCCGTGTCGAATCAAATAAATTGCTGCCATATGGCGCCTCTAACGTAATAAAAATGATGATTCAATTCTAAATAAAGATAACTCACTGTTTAAATGAGTTTTAAATTTAACACTTACAAGCTAAGTAGCCACATCCGCACATGTATTGAATGCATATAACTCTCTTCTCAACATAATTTTGCCCTATGTCGAATCTACTTGACTATGCTAATGCCAACATCTAAATTGAACAAATGAATAGTTCTAATACCCTACTATTTATAATTTTAATAGTGCGAATGGATTGAGGTGGTCTCAACATTCATCATGAGATCACAGGAGTGAGCATGAAAATTGATTTGAATTTGTTTGTGGTTTTCGATGCAATATATTGCGAAGGAAATATCACTAAAGCGGCTTCGGTATTAAATTTATCGCAACCTGCGGTGAGCCATTCATTAGGAAAATTGCGTACCCATTTTGACGATGCATTGTTCATCAGACAAGGCAATGAAATGAGGCCAACCCCTGTGGCTAAAAACGTCATTGATGATGTTCGAGAAGCATTACATCAATTGCAAGTTTGCTTAGTACAATCAAGACAATTTGAACCATTAACCTCACGAAAAAGCTTTTCACTGTCATTACATGGTTCTTTAGAACCCTACTATTTACCGATACTGCAACAAAGCTTATCGCTAGAATCACCGGCAATAAATTTACGCAGTAATAAAAGGGTAAGACGAACGGAACTGGAAAATAAATTAGCCAGTGGTGACATTGATTTGGCCATTGATACCTTGATCCCTGTCAGCAATAATATTTTACATACGCAATTAGAAGTAGACCAACTGGTTGTTATTTCACGTAAGAACCACCCCGCTATTGCTGAAAAACTCGATTTAAAAACGTACTTGCACCTCGAACATATATTAGTATCGTCTAGATCGATCGGCCCGGGATTGGAAGACTTTGAGCTCTCTCGCATAGGCTTACACCGTAAAATATCATTACGCTGTCAGCATGCCCTATCTGCGTGTAGAGTGATCTTAAATAACGATATGTTACTGACGTTGCCGAAAACAGCCGCCGCAATGTACAGTCAGATGCTCGATATTGCCATTCACCCAATGCCGGTGGCATTACCCGATATTGGGGTCCATTTATATTGGCATGTTAATGTCGACAAAGAACCCGCGAATAAATGGCTTAGAAACAAAATGATTATTGCAGCATCAAATACCAAAATTACCATTACATAATAGACAATAATAAATGTTCAAATTTATCACTAAAGCCTTGATAATTAAAAGTTATTTATTATATACAGATAAGAAATATCTATCATAAAGGTCAATAAAACAATAATAGTCTTTTGACCTTTATGACCTTATCTGCAATGAGGCATTAACTGATGTGTTGATTAAAAAAAGCTAACGTCCGTTGCCACGCAAGCTCAGCGTTAACTTCATCATATCGGCCAGTAGAATCATTATGAAATCCATGATTAGCATTTTTATACATGTGCATTTGATACGGCACATTAAACGCTATTAAATCTTGTTCATATTCAGGCCAAGTATTGTTGACTCTTTCATCTAACTCAGCAAGTTGAATTAACAAGGGTGCCTTAATATTGTGTCTTAATGCTTTCGCCGCTGGCGTGCCGTAAAAAGGAACCCCAGCTTGGATCAAGTTAGCGTCAACCGCTGCTAAAAATTTACGATATAACCGCCAAAGCAAAACCCAACCGCACCGAGCTTGCCATTACTTTGTTTATGCGCCTTTAACAATTGTCCCGCGGCAACAAAGTCTTGCTCGATCTTACTTCTGTCTAACGAGCTTTGCATCTGACGCCCTTCATCATCGTTACCAGGGTATCCACCCAGTGAAAACAAAGCATCTGGCGCAAAAGCGATAAAGCCCGCTTTTGCTAAACGTCTGGCAACATCTTTAATGTATGGGTTTAAGCCGCGGTTTTCATGGATCACTAACACAACCGGCAATAAACCGCTTTTATGTGTTGGTTCGACTAAATACCCTTGGCCTTTGCCATGCCCTAATGGTGAGTCAAATTGGGCGTAAGTGGCTTTAATGTCGGCATCGTTAAATGAAATTTGTTCAGCTTGAGCGTAATTGGGCAGTAAAGCAGATGTCAGCACCGTCATCGAATAACCCAGTGCGACAAGTGACCCCAACTTAGTGATAAACGTGCGACGATCCATTCCGCCATGAGCATATGAGTCATACCAATCAAAGGCTTGTTGTGGAATGGCATTGTTTAATTTTTGCTGCATGTGAGTTCCCTCTTCGGTTAATGTTTTGTCAATAATGTATCTCAGTCGATGATGATCCATTCATCACCTTAGTAAGCGCTATACGCCTCACTAACCGATTAGGTTCATATGCAACGTTTAAGGGTATGCGACGGATTTTCACCAAATAGTTGGGTGTAATCTTTGGTGAATTGCCCTGGGTGCCAAAAGCCCCAATTAGCCGCAATCACCGCAATGGGAGTCTCTTGCCCTGGTTGTTTCAGCTCTCGGCGCACATTATTTAAACGGGTTAAGCGTAAAAAACGCAATGGATTAATGCCTAAAATACTCTCAAAACTGTACTGTAAGGTGCGGCGGCTGACAAAAGTGAGCTCACAGAGCTGGGTTATGGTCACCGCTTGTTGCGGATGGTCATCAATAAAGGCTTTGACTTTTTCAACCACGGCCAGACGATGTTGATAACTCGGCGCCACGGTTTGTGTTGACGATTGTTGGCTTAATAAGTTAAGAGTTAATGTGCTTAACATGTCTTGCTGTAACTCAATGGGTAAACCTAGTTCGCTGTAATTCATAATTTTTTCAATCATCAAACGAGTTTGATTAAGTAATATTGGGTTACAAGCAATTCGTTCTGCCCCACGCGTCGACATGTTTTTCAACGACAGCCCTTGTATATCCGCCATGGTGTATAAAGTGTGTTGATTAATCACCACGCCATAAATCGTAAACTGCTCTGGGGTGATGAGCTCAAAATCACAATCACTATTTCGACACATCAACTGATGAGTCTCTACTTGTAAGCCATTTATTTTACTTTGTGCTGAACTACGCGGAATGCCCAACCAAATAGAATTGGGGGCTATATGACACTGCTGCCTTAATGCCCGCTGAGTAAATTCTTTGAATAAATGCGCGTCTGGATAATCAAGGCCCTCAATACAACCGTAAAAACTGCCATTACTGATCTGATCATATACTTGCTGCCATTGGGTTAAATTATGCGCTTGCTCATCGATGTCATTAGTGTGCACTACGCTCTTTTGTGGTGCGCGCTGATTAATATGGTGCTTCATCTGTCGCCCCTTTTCGCAATGAATTCGCTATCCCCACACAAGATCTGCAATAAAAAATATTTTACCTTGCTGATATAGTTAGTAAAAAATGACTTTGCCAAAACTTGATAGTCACTTGGTACAAATTAAGCTTTGTTAACGATATATGAAATTAATTTATCACTTAGCAAACAGCAAAACCTGTACCAAGGTTTTTACTTCGGTGATGTATGAGGTCAATTCATGAGTCAATCGTATCGCTACATTTTAGGTAGCCAAACATACCAATTTAAAAGTCTGGCCGAGTTAATGGCGAAAGCGACGCCACAACGTTCGGGCGATCGCTTAGCGGGAGTCATTGCACAATCAGCGCGCGAGCGGGCCGTAGCTCAAATGACACTTGCAGATGTGCCATTGAAAACCTTCCTCAATGAAGCGCTTATTCCCTATGAAACAGATGAAGTGACTCGGTTAATTTTCGACGAACATGATACTCAGGCATTTGCTTATATTAGCCATTTAACCGTAGGGGATTTTCGTAATTGGCTGTTAAGTGACTACGCAACACCACAGGTATTAGCCGCAGTAAAAATGGGCATAACCCCAGAAATGGCTGCCGCTGTCAGTAAAATAATGCGCAATCAAGATCTTATTCTTGTGGCTAAAAAATGCCATGTTACCACCGCGTTCAGAAATACCATTGGCTTACCCGGCCACTTATCGACCCGATTACAACCTAACCACCCTACCGACGATGTTAACGGTATCGCAGCTTCGATACTTGACGGTTTGTTGTATGGCAATGGCGACGCCGTTATTGGCATCAACCCTGCTACAGACAACGTTGCACAAGCCATTAAACTGATGAAATTAATGGATGACGTGATCCAAAAATATCAAATACCAACCCAAAGCTGTGTGCTAACTCATGTGACCAACACCATTGAATGTATTGAAGCAGGTGCACCGGTCGATTTAGTGTTTCAATCTATTGGTGGAACAGAAGCCACCAATAGCAGTTTCGGTTTTAATTTAAATACCTTAGCAGAGGCCCAAGATGCGGCATTAAGCCTAAATAGAGGCTCCGTTGGCAATAACGTGATGTATTTTGAAACGGGCCAAGGCAGCTCGTTGTCGGCCAATGCACATCATGGATTAGATCAACAAACCTGTGAAGCCAGAGCCTATGCCGTCGCACGCAAGTTTAATCCATTACTGGTCAACACAGTTGTTGGCTTTATTGGTCCTGAATATTTATTTGATGGTAAAGAAATTACCCGGGCAGGACTTGAAGATCATTTCTGCGCCAAGTTACTCGGTGTGCCAATGGGCTGTGATGTTTGCTACACCAACCATGCCGAAGCCGACCAAAACGACATGGACAATCTACTCACCATGTTAGGCGTTGCAGGATGTTCGTTTGTAATGGGGATCCCCGGCTCAGATGACATCATGCTTAATTATCAAACCACATCATTTCATGATGCTTTATATGTCCGCCGAGTATTGGGTTCCCGTCCGGCCCCCGAGTTTGAGCAGTGGCTAACAAAAATGAACATCATGAAAAATAGCACTGATTGTGTGTTATCGAGCACGCTACCGAGCGCATTTTCTAAGCCATTGTATGCACTGCAAGGAGGCCGCTAATGAGCACACCTTGTGTAAAACAGACCAATAATGCCGTCGGTACAGCCCTATCACATCTCGCTAATGGCACTGTGGTGTCCAATCCATGGCGCGATCTTCGCCGTTTTACCGATGCCCGCATAGGCCTTGGCAGAGCGGGCATTAGTCTACCCACATCTGAGTTGTTAGCGTTTCAATTGTCTCATGCGCAAGCACGCGACGCGGTAAACTTTCCGCTCGACATTGATGCACTGGTTGAGCAACTAGCCAGTATCCCAGCACTGATTAACCTTGCCACGCCCATAAAGGTCAGCAGTCAGGCAAAAGACCGCATTACCTATTTACAACGCCCAGATCTTGGCAGAAAACTCGCCGACAGTGGTCGCAAAACGTTGTTAACCCACATGGATAACCAAGGTCAAGCGACCCACAGCCAATACGATCTCGCCATTGTGGTGGTGGATGGTTTGTCATCACTGGCGGTACAGAATAATGCCCAACCATTTATAACCGAGTTATTAACGCTGCTTAACCAGCAAGACACACCATGGAAAATAGCCCCAATAACCTTGGTTGAACAAGGACGTGTCGCCATAGGCGATGATATTGGTCAGCTGCTAAATGCCCAAATTGTGATGGTGCTAATAGGCGAGCGGCCGGGGCTAAGTTCACCTGACAGCCTTGGGTTATATCTTACTTGGGCACCTAAAACAGGACTCAACGATGCGAGTCGAAATTGTATTTCGAACATCCGCCCTGCTGGTTTGCTTTATAGCGAAGCAGCCAAACGTGCGGTTTATCTATTAACACAAGCCCAAAAAATCAAGCTAACGGGAGTAAATTTAAAGGATCGCACTCAAGACGATGTGATTGAACACCATCAACAAACCAAAAACTTTTTAATCGCGGAATAACAAATATTAAAACTAAATAACCTCAACTCGGTTTAAGAGATGGGATAAGTAAACCTAATCAGAATATTTTACCTGTTCGATAACCGTTTACTACCCGTGCTGAGGTTAACTACCAACGGAGAAAACAATCATGTCTGAGAACAACAAAGAGTATCTTGCCAAAAGGCAATTAAAAAGCGGCACTGCAGGGTGGGTTTTACTCGCCGGTTTAGGAGTGTCGTACGTTATATCTGGAGACTTCGCCGGGTGGAACTTTGGTATAGCCGAAGCTGGCTGGGGTGGATTTGCCATTGCAGCTGTCTTAATGGCCATCATGTATTTAGCCTTAGTACTGTCTTTAGCTGAAATGTCAGCGGCAATACCTGCTGCAGGCGGCGGTTATAGTTTTGCTCGTCAAGCCATGGGCCCAGCCGGCGGTTATTTAACCGGACTTGCGGTGTTAATTGAATATGCGCTGGCGCCTGCTGCCATTGTGATTTTTATTGGCTCTGCAGTGCAAGAATTATTGGGGTTTAATGGTCCTTGGGTCTATGCATTATTCTATATCGTTTTTGTGGGTATTCATCTAGCCGGTGTCGGTGAAGCACTTAAAGTAATGATGGTGATCAGCGGGTTAGCAGTATTGGCTATCATTGCGACTGCAGTCGTGCTGATCGGTAACTTTGATGCATCACGCTTATATGATGTTGCAGTGACAGAAGCGGCAGGGGCAAGTGAGTTTTTACCTCTAGGATGGTACGGCGTTTGGGCTGCATTGCCGTTTGCAATGTGGTTATTTTTAGCCGTTGAAGGTGTACCATTAGCAGCAGAAGAAGCGAAAGATCCAGCCAAAGATGTGCCAAAAGGCATTATTGGGGCAATGATATTTTTACTCTTTACTGCACTCTTGGTTGTGGTACTAGTCCCTGGTGCTGGCGGTGCTGCAGCCATGGGTGCCAGTGCGGTACCATTAGTTGATGCACTGAATGCTACTGGTAATCACAGCTTGGCTACCATAGTAAATATTTTAGGTTTGGCAGGTCTAGTTGCTTCATTTTTCTCAATTATTTATGGTTATAGCCGCTTAGTATTTGCGTTATCACGTGCCGGATATTTACCTCGTTCATTATCCATTACGACTTCACGCAAGGTACCTGCGCGCGCATTAATCGTCCCAGCAATATTTGGTTTTATTGCCTCACTGAGTGGCGAAGGTGATTTAATGCTTGCCATGGCCGTTGTCGGTGCCACTGTATCGTATGCATTAATGGCGCTTAGCCACATTTTACTGCGGATCAAGCAACCCGATATGCCTCGTCCATACAAAACCCCAGGCGGTATTTTTACTTCGGGCATTGCTTTAGTGTTGTCGTTAATTGCACTCACTGGCGTATACGCATTCGATCCACGGGCGTTTCTATTCACTATGGTGTTATTTGCAATTGGTGCAGCCTATTACTTTGGCTATAGCGCCAAGCATTTAGTTGCTAAAAGTGCTAATGAAGAATTTGCCCTGTTGGCTGCGGCAGAATCAGACTTATCAATAGCAAATTAATTAGCCACGGTTACTTTGTAGATAAATGAAAAAGCGATGTTAATCTATAATTAACATCGCTTTTTATATACAGCACCATGCTATAAACGCGCGCCAGACCGCGGTCAAGTGTTATCCCTCAATCGTCAAAAGAGTCATGTTCTTCATCACTATTTAACGCTAGGTTAAGGTAATCGGAGTAACTAACACTATAGTGGATAATATTAGCAGATTATAAATCGACAAATTAACCCTAACCTGTATAATCCGCGGCCTATTTACTTAATATACTCACGTCTGTCTTATTCTCACACGGCTGTTTACTTGCCTTTTGTTGATAAATATTCAGTTAGTACACAGTTGGAACATTGCTTTGATTTCTACCGCTAATATCACCATGCAGTTTGGCCCTGAGCCATTATTTGAAAACATCTCGGCTCAATTTGGTCACGGTAACCGTTACGGTTTAATCGGCGCAAATGGCTGTGGCAAGTCCACGTTCATGAAAATCTTGAGTGGCGAGCTTACCCCAACGTCAGGAAATGTGTCGATTACGCCAGGCTTTAAAGTCGGTACCCTTAGTCAAGATCAATTCGCATTTGAGCAATATAGCGTAGTTGATGCGGTGATCATGGGCGATGTAGGGCTTTGGAAAGTTAAGCAAGAACGTGACAACATTTATGCTAAAGCTGAAATGACCGATGAAGATGGTATGCGCGTCGGTGATTTAGAAAGCCAGTTCGCCGAAATGGATGGTTACAGCGCCGAAAGTCGTGCGGGTGAAATCTTATTAGAAGCCGGCATCGATGAATCATTTCATTTTGGTTTAATGCAACAGGTTGCCCCTGGTTGGAAATTGCGCGTGCTATTAGCGCAGGCTTTATTCGCTAACCCAGACATCTTGTTACTCGACGAACCCACCAACAACTTGGATATTCATACCATCAGTTGGTTAGCAACCGAGCTAAACAAACGTAAATGCACCATGATCATCATTTCGCACGACAGACATTTCTTAAACTCTGTTTGTACCCATATGGCTGATATTGATTATGGCGAATTACGGGTTTATCCAGGTAACTACGAATATTTCCTTGCTCAATCAGGTTTAATCCGTGAGCAACTTTTAGCCGGTAACGCCAAGAAAACGGCTGAAGTGGCCGAACTGCAAGACTTCGTTAACCGCTTTGGTGCCAACGCATCTAAAGCTAAACAAGCCAGCTCTCGTGCTAAAAAGATGGATAAAATTAAATTAGATGATGTTAAATCATCTAGTCGTATTACCCCATCAATCCGTTTTCCCGAATGCAAAAAACTGCATCGCCAAGCATTAGTGCTTGAGGAACTGTCCCACGGTTTTGATGAAGTATTATTTGAACACGGCGACCTTATTTTAGATGCCGGTTCAAAACTGGCGATTATTGGTGAAAACGGCGTGGGTAAAACCACCCTGCTACGCTGTTTGGTTAATGAATTAGATCATAATCATGGCCGGATTAAATGGTCTGAAAATGCTGCGATTGGTTATTGCCCACAAGACAGCACTGCCGACTTCGATAATGACATGACTTTATTTGATTGGATGTCATTGTGGCGCACACCAAAGCACAATGATTTAATGGTTCGAGGCATGTTAGGTCGGTTATTATTTACTGATGATGATGCCAACAAAAAAGTACGCAACTGTTCTGGTGGTGAAAAGAATCGTTTATTATTCGGTAAGTTAATGATGATGGATATTAACGTTCTGGTAATGGATGAGCCAACCAACCACATGGATATGGAAGCAATTGAAGCGCTAAACCAAGCGTTGAAATTATTTGAAGGCACATTGATATTTGTCAGCCATGACCGTGAATTCGTGTCATCACTGGCAACACGTATTATTGATGTAAAAGACAAAAAATTGATAAACTTCCATGGCACTTTTAACGAGTACCTTACAAGTCAAGCTGAAGCAGAAGCAAGAAGTTAATATCAACGTTTGCGCATTAGGTAATGGGTACTAGATTAGTAATATAAGGCCTTCATTTGTGGCGTAGTTAAGCATAAATGAAGGCCTTTTACGTTTAATTCACCTTGGTGATGACTGATATAATCGGATAAGCTAATAAATAGCAATCAGCAAAAAATACACGTAAAATTACTATCTAAATTAATAATTAACGTCCTAAAATAGCGAAAATATCATGAATAGAAAAATCGAATTATTGGCACCCGGTGGAGATGTCGATGCGATCAAAGCTGCGATTATTGCCGGTGCAAACGCCGTTTATTGTGGCTTAGATACCTTTAACGCCCGCAACCGTGCAGCCAACCTCTCCTTCGATGACTTAATTGGTGTTATCGCACTTGCTCACCAATACCAGTGTGAAGTGTTTCTCACCATGAATATCGTTATTCTTGAAAACGAAATTCCTACATTGGTTAAATTACTCAATCAACTGGTTAATACCGGTATAGATGGCATTATTGTACAAGACTTAGGTTTGTTTAATTTGTTCAGCAAACATTTTCCGAGCTTAGCAATTCATGCATCGACTCAGCTAACAACCCATAACGAAGGCCAAATTGGCTTTTTAGCTAAAATAGGCGCCACTCGAGTAAACTTATCGCGTGAGCTAAACCTTGGCGAAATTAAAAGTCTCACCACCTTGGCCCATGATCACGATGTTCTCACTGAAGTCTTTGTTCACGGCGCATTATGCATTGCCTTTTCTGGCCAATGTTATTCAAGTTCAGTCAGTGTCGGCAATTCAGGTAACCGTGGTCGTTGTAGCCAAGCGTGTCGTGATGAATATGAAATTACCGCCACTGGCAACAAGTTCCCGCTGAACTTAAAAGACAACTCAGCCTACTTTGATTTACCAGAATTAGTCGATGCTGGCGTTGACTCACTTAAAATTGAAGGCCGCATTAAAGGTGCTCAATATGTGCATACCGTGGTCGATAGCTGGCGCAAGCAGATTGATAAATTTATCGATACAGGTAAATTATTAGCCGATGACTCGAACTTACATAAAGTGTTTAACCGTGATTTTACCAACTCATTTTTAAAGGGTAATCTCACCAAAGACATGTTTATCGACAACCCGCGCGATAACAGCTTTAAGCATGCTAACGATAAGAGTAACGCGATATCTGTAGTGCAAATTGAAGCCGCACAACACACACTGTCGTCAGATAAAAACGCCATTGTTGAACTGGTCGCTGAAAAAATTAATCACTTAAGCATTGCCAAACCAACGCTAGCACTGGCGTTTTCCGGCCAAGTGGATCAACCGTTGTCGATAACGGTTAGCACCCCAGAACAACATTTTGTAATTAACTCAGCGATCACGTTAACTAAAGCAACAGAGTCTCGCATTGATGAAGCGGCTATCGAAAAACGCTTTAAAAGCCTTAAAAGCAGCGGCTATTTGTTACAAACGTTCAATTTTGACGACTTAGACGCCGATTTAAACCTGCCGTTTAGCCAATTAACTCAGCTTAAAAACCAACTGTTATTGCAGCTAACTCAAAGAGAATACATTGGTGCAGTAACCTTACCTAAGTTGACTAAACACCCAAAAGTGACCGAGGTCCCGACACTGTCTTTGCTGATCAGCGACGAAAAAGACGTTAACTTGTGCGATGTCACTGACGCCGATATTTATTTCAAGTTGCCAGAAAGCTTTAAGAAAAACGACAACAAGTACATCGACATATTCTTGCGTAACCCAAGGCTTATTCCGTGGTTTCCAGCAGTACTTATTGGCAAAGATTACCTTGAAGCAGTTAGAGTATTAGAAGTAGTAAAGCCCAAGCGTATTGTGACAAACAACACCGGCGTCGCGTTTAAAGCCTATGAAATGGACATCGAGTGGATTGCTGGGCCGTTTTTAAACACCACCAACTCTTATGCCTTGCTAACGCTACAAGAACAGCTTAATTGTGCTGGCGCGTTTATATCGAACGAGATTAACCGCAACCAAATTAGAAATATTGCCAGACCAGAAAACTTTAAACTGCTTTACAGCATTTATCACCCCATTTTGATGATGACCAGCAGACAATGTTTTTTCCAACAAACCGTAGGCTGTAATAAGCCCAGCATTGAAGATGGCTGCATGCTTAAATGTGAAAAAGCCACCACCATCACTAACGTCAAAGGCATTTCATTTGCGGTAGACAAACAAAAAGGCGGCTATCCGAGCATCTATAACCACGAACAGTTTTTAAACATCGAAGCCGTTGAAGACTTATCCCACTTATTTGATGAGTTCTTTATCGACCTCACCAACATTGGATCAGGTTCAAAAGCTGAAATCGATAAAGTACAACTGGTCAGTCACTTTGAAAACGTCCTTAAAGGCGTCGTAGATGCTAAAGTTGAGCTTAATCAACTGGTGACCATCTCGACTAACGCCCAGTATCAGCAAGGTTTGTAACCCGCTTGGCTGATGTTAATCGAGCTGAGGCTTAACATACTCAGTCCGTTAATCTTTGATAACAGCAAATGATGAGCGCTGACCTTACTGCAAAGGAGTGTCAGCTTATGATTTCAACCCCATGCTATGTATACACAAAAGTTAGGTATTAATGAAAAATAACATAGAGATAGTCGATCTACTGCGCGAGCGCATTCCGTCATTTGAATGCAAGCCTGGTTGTCACGATTGTTGCGGCCCAGTCACAACCTCTTCAGAAGAAATGGCTCGCCTACCCTTTAAAACCAATGCCCAGC
The DNA here is from genome assembly GCF_040310145.1 of Shewanella sp. S1-49-MNA-CIBAN-0167. Classification (NCBI taxonomy): domain Bacteria; kingdom Pseudomonadati; phylum Pseudomonadota; class Gammaproteobacteria; order Alteromonadales; family Shewanellaceae; genus Shewanella; species Shewanella sp. S1-49-MNA-CIBAN-0167. Next base: position 47,013 of record NZ_JBEOPO010000002.1, read on the forward strand.
ATGAAGCCGCATTAAAAGAGTGGAACTGTGTGTACTTGGGCCCTAATGGATGCGAGGTGTATGAGGAGCGACCATTGATATGCCGAGTATTTGGCACCACACCACGCATGCCTTGCCCAGAACACCGTCGACCAGAAGTGATGATTGACACAAAAACAGAGGCTCAGATCCATCACTATATTGCCAACACGCGCCAAGTGTTAGTGTAAGAGAGCCATTACTCACCTCGGCTCGGATTAATAGATGGGTTTAGCTTGTTAACAACATCACAGCCACACAGCCCCAGCCCCAGCTTAAAGCTGGCTGAGTGCTGCAGGCGATATCGTATCCCCCGCTAGCCTATCTCTTGATATCAATATGCCTTGAATTCACGCCTACGAGCTAACTCATTTAATGCCCCTTGCAAATGGGTATTTTGGGTTAGCCCTAACGCATCGTTTTGAATTTTTTATAACGAAACCAATGGCTAAAGGCTTCTGCCTCCGTTCGATGAAACTGACCGACATCCCCCTTCTAATGTATTTAACAGCGGTAAAGTGTGCATTGGTAAATCTTGTCTATTTGTAATCTAGGCCGTTTTTCTCATTTTATGCTTATTTTTGGTACATAAGGGTTAAATTACCTGGGTTTATACTTGCGTGTCATAAAAACGTTCTATAATGTCAAGTGTTTAGCATTGTGCGAATTGACATCATCGGATTGAAAATCGCACATGCGCGCTATACAGATGTTAGGCCTAGCGTAAATTCACATTACAGGAAAACATTGTCATGCAAATCCAGATCAATACAGATAACAACATATCCGGACAACATGCACTTGCTCAAAGTGTCGAAGACATTTTAAGATCAGATCTAAACCGTTTTAGTGATCAGATCACGCGCATTGAAGTACATTTAAGCGACGAGAACAGCTCGGCCAAGTCCGGAAGTAAGGACAAGCGCTGTTTACTGGAGGTTAGGCTTGCCGGAGAACGTCCAATTGCAACCAGCCAGCATGCGGAAACGATTGGGGAAGCGGTTACAAGTGCGACCGAACAAATGGTTCATTTGCTAGAGACTGAGTTGGGTAAACGCGGCAAGAAGTAACAGCGAGCCCGTTGAAAATCCATGCTTAGGTTTAGGTGCCGGAGACCTCCAGCCTCCAGCCCCACCTCGCATGTGGCTGATGTGGTCAACCAAATCAGCATACAACCAAATGGTGCAGATACTTCTGCAAACGGTGAGTGAAGTGAACCTTCAAGATAACGAACCAGAAATGGGAACGCTTAACGGGCCTTTAGATAGGGTTTACCCCTAAACTCTGGTTACGACTTTTCTCGATCAAAGACACTCACGCAATTACGACCACTATTTTTGGCGCGATAAAGCGCCACGTCACTGCGCTGTTGGATCAAGTCACAGCTATCGTCAGCCAGCAAGCTAGCAATACCGATACTGGTAGTCACTGATAAGCTATATTGTTCCGTGATGATAACCATAGCTTCAATACTCTCTCGAATACGCTCAGCCACCACCTCAGCGTCTGATTGCGCGATCCTGGGTAGTGCAAGGTAAAACTCCTCACCTCCCACCCGACCAAAAATATCCTCATCACGAATAGTTTGTTGAATGTGATGCGCAAATCCTTGTATCACCCGATCACCAACGTGGTGACCATATTGATCATTAATTTTTTTAAAGTAGTCAATATCGAACAGCAACAATGAAAAGTGTTCGTGATGACGCTGCGCCAGACCAAAGGCAGTTTTGAACTGCTCGAGAAAGGCACGCCGATTAAGAATGCTGGTGAGTTCATCCGTGGTCGACTGCAGTCTCAGCTTCTCTTGCAGTGTGATGATGTCAGAGATATCTCTAATAAAAGCAAAAATAATCGTTTCGCCATCAATCTTGGTGACATTAGGACTAAAATGAACGTGCACCTCTTTGCCCGCTTTGGTTAACCCTTGAACATGGATACCTTTGCCAATAAGAGGCCCAAAATCATTATTTTTTTTGAATTTATCAAAGGATGCATCGGCGCGTATCTTCAGTTTTTTGGTCGGTAAAATCTCGTGGACATGTTTACCAAGGACCTCTTGCTCTGTGTAACCAAAGATCTGCTCCGCGCAGTCATTCCAAGAAAGGATATTGCCATTTGCGTCAGCAATAATCACTGCATCCGTTGATTGTTTTACAATCGTTTTATAGGTACTTTCGTTTAACGGCACACTTTCCACCTAGGAATGTTCCAACGAGTTAACACTAAGGTTAGTTTACTCGCTTCCACGTTTATTCTGTTTCGGCTGTTTCTAGCTGCAACAGATAAGATATTTCCTGCTTATTGACGACCATATCTGCCAAGGTAAATTCATTTAACGTGCAGATAAAATTATCCATCGCTTTGATAATCGCCAGCTTTAGTTTGCACGCAGGCTGCAGGACGCATCCTGAACTTAAGCAATCTACACCATCCATCGTTTTTTCAAATAGCGTTACTATGGTGCCGATCCTGATGGTATCGGGCGACATTGCTAGCCGAATGCCACCCCCTTTGCCCCTAAGCGTTTGGATATAACCATGTTGAGCAAGTTTGTGGACCACTTTGGTCATGTTATTTTGGGAAATACCATATAACTGAGAAACCTCCTTAACGCTACTTAATTGCCCCTCTGGAAGGCTCGCCAAATACATCAGCGTACGTAAGCTATAGTCGGTAAAACTAGTCATTCTCATTTTCACGTCCTCAAATCAACAAGACATCCATTAGAGCAAATTCTACGCCCCTGCTGCGCGCGTTTTAAACGCACCGAGTTGTTCAACAATTTGAGCCGTCACGTCACTTAAACGGTGTCCTTGCTGCTCAAGATCATTACAATCATGGGCGTTAGAACTAGACAGTTTTTTAAGCACGTCAATCTCGCCAGCTACGTCAGCGACCAACCGATTAATATATTGAATATCAATGTTATTTTCAGTTTTACCCTGACCAATAAGCCCTAAGATCTCATCGATATTAGAACAGGCTTGCTGTAATTCGACTTGACTGGAAGTGGTGTATTGCGCTAAGCGGGTAATCGCACTCGACTGTGATTTCATCTGATCACCAGCATCAATGACCGCATCAGAGATCCCCGCGATAATGTGGTTAATTTCATCAAGGCTCTTCTGGGTAGAAAACGCAAGATTGCGAACCTCATCGGCAACCACAGCAAAACCCCGTCCATGCTCACCGGCTCTCGCCGCTTCAATGGCAGCATTCAGTGCAAGTAAGTTAGTTTGATCTGCAAGATTTTTGATCACCATCACTACATTTTCGATAGACTTTGTTTGCTCTGAAAGTGAGTTAAATTTGTTGTGTAATTTGTCATTATTTTCAATATATGAATTCAAACCTTGGGCCATTGTTCCCATATGTTCATTAGAGGAAATCAACCCTGATTGGGTGCGCTCGACTTGTTGGCGAGTTGCTTCAGCTTTATCCCGCAATGAAACCGATGTGCTATCTAAAATATCGACTCTGTCTGTTAGGTAATCCACTCGGTTATCTTGATCTTGAATTCTTGACGAAATATTTTGGGCTTTTTGCTTTAGTAGTTCGGCAATATCATCTGAGGTATTGGCTTGCTGCTGAATATCAACCAGCGCATCATTCACGTTGACTCGGAAGGTATTCACCACATCGAGCACATTGCCTATTTCACTGTTGTAGCGACTATCAACCTCACAAGGCACTGAGAGATCTTTTTTCTCAAAGGTTTTCATATAAGTGGTTACGTTTTTCAGGGAGTCAACGCCCCAATACTTCTCATCGATGTCATGGATAATCAGAAATATCATCACCAAATATTGAACCACTTGAGAACCAATCCCATCTGTAAAAAATAGAGCGTTGATAAACAATGCCATCGCCCCCACCCAATGGATCAATCGCATTCTTAAAAATAATGAGCGCATTTATTTTCCTCTTTATACTTGTTGAAATTACCCGTTTTTCGCGAGCTTTACTTTGATAGGTCGGGGTTTTGAATATAAAAAACCTTGGATAATATCGACGCCAGCCCAGCGAACGAAGTCAGACTGCGCCTGAGTTTCAATCCCTTCAGCCACGATAAGACTGCCTTTTGACGAACAAAGGCTTATCACTTCGCGATACAAACTGGCGGCCCATAAGTCTGTCGGAACATCCTGAATAAGCTTCAAATCCAGCTTAATAATGTCGAAATTTGACCGACTCAACTGGATAAGATTTGAGTGACCGGAACCAAAATCATCCATCGCCACCCTAAAACCTTGGTTTTGTAAAAATGAAATCCTTGCAACGCTCGGATCATCACTGCTGATAGTGTCTTCACAGATCTCTAATACCAAACATTGTTTTTGCTTAGCGGTTAATTTGCTTAGCGTTTGTCGCCACAGACGGTCAAACAAACTGGCGCAAGCTATCAATTTTCCGGCGATATTGATCCAGATGCTATTGTCAATCAGATGCGTCAACCGCCCACTAATAAACAAATCGTCGAGCTGCTGGTTGGTCATCTCCAAAAGCAAATCTTGATGGTGATTGAGATAGTCCATCAACGGCTCCATCGCGATGGGGATTTGGGAATCGACAAGCGTGGCCCGACAAAGTAACTCTTGACCATACAAAGTATGTTGCGCGGCAGTGACTAAGTCCTGCACGAACCATTCAAGCTGGGCGGGTTCATCGTGGTATACAAACTCAAGCATGCAGTTCTTCCAAAGTATCAATCATAGAATAGGCTATATCTTCATCGGCAAGACGAGCACGTATATCACTGAACATACATTCTATTTCTTTGATATGACTTGTACTAATAGCGGTGTTTTTGAGGGTGAACTTCAACGAGTAGACCAGTTTCGCAGTTGATTCACAGGTATCAAACAGTGCCTCATAGCCCTCTGTCAGGCGATGTTTTTGATTCGAGGTGATATGTAATTGCGATAACACGGGGGTAAAAAACTCATGTTCTAATTGCAAATGGGTTTTGACCCCTTTAATGAGTCGACGTAACTTAGCATCGAATTGAAAGATGCAAAATGTGGGTTGAGACAACAGAGCAGTAATATGGTTAATTTCGCTTTTCAATTGAACGTGCTGGGCAATAAGAACTTTGGACCATGTCGCCACCTGCTGGTGCTGCGGTGGTGGTGGCAAATGCCGATAATTAATGGCTGAAGTTGGGATCATTTAAACGGCTCAGATTAATTTTTAGCTTATGCTAAAGATAAGATGCATTTTTTATGCATATTATCTTTAGCGTGTTGAGATAGCAAACTTTATTTCTCCAAAAGGGGGATCTCTATCTCTCTATATATCTATATTTTTTATGCCTGTTTATGCAATGTTAATTCGATAACAATAACAACACAGCTTTGAGTGAGTGTTTTAAACATAACAATACCGTTGACGACTAAATTAGTAAAATTAGTGAGATGGCGTTAACAATCTTGATAATTTATTACCGAAAAAAAATTAATATATGACATAATATTTTAGTATTTGATAAAAAATTAGCTTGACTAAAATAGGTGATTTCAGTGAGAACAATTTGCCCCTCGTTATTACTTAACGTTTTAACATCGAATATAAATTCTTATTCAAAAAACGACTGGAGACAAATTTTTGAATAAGAATTCAAAATTCGTCGAGCGTACGATGAACTTAGCATTGGTAGGCTGGACCTTATTGATCCTTGGTTTTATCACAACGTTATATTGGCAAACCAGAGTATCTGCAGAGCAATTAGCTTTTAACGAAGCTAAGGCAAGCATTAGAAAAGATGTTGCAATTAGAAAGTGGGTAGCTTCACATGGCGGCGTTTATGTCCCTGTCAGCGAGCGCACAACCCCTAATATTTACTTATCTCATATTGCCAATCGAGATGTCATCACTGATGATGGTCAACAACTCACCTTAATGAACCCTGCTTATATTCTTACCCAAGTGGCTGAAGATTATGCTAATGAGTACGGTATTAGAGGCCATATCACCAGTATCAATCCACTCAATCCAAATAATGCAGCAGATCCCTGGGAAACAAAAGCCTTAACGGGAATGCAAAAATCATTGAATGACTTCGGCGAACTGGCCAAAATTGATAACATCACTTATATGCGCGTTTTAGAACCCATGCTCGTGACCCAAGCATGCTTAAAGTGTCATGCTCACCAAGGGTATAGCGTTGGCGATGTTCGTGGTGGTATTTCAATTTCAATTCCCGTCCAGCCTTTTTACGATCAAATGCTTCACCAGTTGACCTATACAAGTCTATTTTTATTAATACTATGGGGCATCGGCTGCGCGGCGATGATCCATTATAAGAATCTAGCTAAAAAATATTGGTTTGATAAACAAAATGATTTTGAACAATATTTATATTCATTGGTAGAAATGATTGAAGGACGAGACAGTTACACCGCGGGGCACACTCGCAGAGTGGCCGATTATGCCGTTTGTATCGCCAAAGCATTAAGACTAACTGATTCGGAAATTGATCAGCTTCATAGAGCAGCAATGGTGCACGATATAGGTAAAATTGCCACGCCAGATTCCATTTTACTCAAACCGGGGAAACTCAATAAAATTGAATTTGAGATTATTCAGCAACACGCCACGTCTGGGTACCAACTACTGTATAAAATCAATACCTTTACTGATATTGCCAATATCGTTCGCTCTCACCATGAGAAATATGACGGCTCAGGCTACCCTGATGGCTTGAGTGGTGAAGAGATACCAAAGCTTGCACAAATTATATGTATTGCCGACGCCTTTGATGCAATGACCACTGACCGCATCTATAAAGGTCGCAAGACTGTTGAAGAAAGCCTTAATGAAATATCACTACTTGCAGGCCGTCAATTTAATCCGCACTACGCCAAAGTGGCGGTTAGCGCTTTACGCACTGTTCAACTGGAATATACAACCCAACAAGCCCAGCAGAATATTACCGAGCAACAAAGACTGGCTTACTTTTATAATGATCAACTAACTGGACTGTTTAATCGCGAATTTCTCAATATATTGCTGTCCCCTAGCAGTGAGCAAAATGTGAAAATCAAACCAGAACAAATTCAACATGCAACCATCATTTATCTTCGACATTTCTCTATGTTCAACCAGGAAGCCGGTTGGGCAAATGGTAACCATTTGTTAGTTGAATTAGCTACAGACTTGACACACATGTTGCCAGCATCGCCGCTATTTAGGGTTCATGGTGATGAATTTATCGTGTTATCAGCAGAGCAGCTCGATATCTCAGCGTTAAAAGGGCGGCTGACAAAACATGTTGCTCTGAACTGCATTGAATATGACGTTGAACAATTTGAAATATCAAACCCAATATTTAGTTCAATTGATACCTTAGAAAAACATATGCATGGCCATAGCTCAATTAATATGAATGGCAAAGCAAGGATGACCTTTGATGCGTTAACTAATGGCATTTAATAATGGCCTTCAAAAATCGCGACTGTGAATAAATCCGCCGCCCCTAGAACTTGGCACATGTCCCATTTTAACACGGGTTCAGGCTGAATATCTGAAATAGATAAAGTACAACTCGGCAGCCACTTTGAAACGGATTAACATAATCTGGACACACTAAAAAGGGTCACATTATTGTGACCCTTTTTATTTTGGTGAAACCAAAATGCTTAAGATCCCTGGTGATAACATTTATCGTGATGCAAGGGAAAGCGCTGTTAACGTTTAGCAAACGTATTGGAGTAACATGTTATACCCCAAGGTTTGTTCGCTGTGTAACTTACGTTACAAGTCACACTACAGGGACATTTAATGTCAACGTTTAGGTGCATCATTTAGCGAGATGATTGCGCTTTGGTATGGGGCTATGTCAATTTATGGGGACAGTGAACATTAAAGACGATGGGCGTTTTGCTTATAAATTAGAGGCCAATTTACTCAATGTCAGAATTACAAAATATGAGAGAGGGTCAAACATATAATTGTCTTGACCAAAAGTTAACAGATTTAAGAGCGTTAGCATTCCTTACACTTCATGAATTTAACAATGAAATCGATGCACAAAAAAGAGCTGAATTACTAAAAAAATTGGGCGCATCAGTATCGACAACAAGTCACATAGCCCCTCCCCTTGAAATGAGTTATGGATGCCATTTATCTTTAGGGCAACAAAGTTACATTAATAGTGGTGCGATTATCTTAGATAATGCTCAAGTCAGTATAGGTGATAATGTAATGATTGGTCCACGAGTACAAGTCTACACAGCCGCGCACTCACTTGATGCTGATAAACGTATTGCCGGAGATGAAATAGCTAAACCTGTAACGATAAAAGATAAGGTATGGATTGGTGGCGGTGTAATTATATTACCCGGGGTGACGATTAATGAAGGAGCGATAGTGGGCGCGGGTTCTGTTGTCACAAAAGATGTTCCCTCTTATGCCCGTGTAGCAGGAAATCCTGCAACATTAATGGCAAAAAAATAGCATCATTGATGGTCATGCGTAAAGTAATAGCCGTTAACATTCTCCCCTTTTGTAGACTTTGGCGAGATGAGTGTGGGAACTCGTCTGCTGTGCCTACAATGACCATAGTTGTGACAAGATGCTAATCAGAATGTAAAGCTAAGCACCAAACGAAAAAAATCGCAGCAGCGATTTTTTTAATGGTCAAGATTACCGTCACTGAAACTACATGGTCGCAGTAAAAGTTCGTGTAATAATATCTTGTTGCTGCTCAGAAGTCAGTGCGTTAAATCGCACGGCATAGCCAGATACACGCACAGTTAACTGTGGGTACTTCTCAGGGTTTTCGATTGCGTCTAGCAACATTTCACGGTTCATTACGTTCACGTTCAAATGCTGGCCGCCCTGACGTTCAGGTTCTCTCTGCACGGGCACTTCGCGGTACTCGATGCTACCAAGAGAGGCAATGCTAAAAGTCTTGTCCTGCCGCTCTTTATCGAGCGCAGCAACACAGCGTGCTTCTTGCTTATCCTCATCTAATAGCCATAAAGAATTAACTAGGTTAGCTTGTTCTGCTTGTGTGATTTGAATTCCAATCATAGTACATCTCCAACAGTGATTTTTTGTAAACTCAGGTTCATTTCTACCAGTTATTTCCGATCGCACACTTGATCTAGATCAAGTTTAATCATTATAATTATTCCGTAGAAAACGCTAGTTTGACGTTTAAGCGATAATACTGAGATAAACGATTCAAGCTGATTAATTAAATTAAGACTTAAATTAAGTCGTTAGCGATAAATTTGAATATTCAAATATGGTATTAGTCGTGACTGATGACTGGTGGTGGTAGCAATGACATTAATAGCGATGTGTTAATGTTAATGAGCAAAAATATTCAGAACAGCATACTGAAAAGACAAAACATTAGGCTATTCTCTGTTAAAGAGAGCTTCAACCGATTGTACTTCTGAGCCATAATTATTAAATAATTGCATTACACGGTACCGAGACATAAATAATCTTACCCATCCGACACCAGAAAAGTTCTAGGTGCTGTCCAAACTAAAATCACCTGTAGCAGTGGACGAATAATACTATTTTTAATGGATCTATATGGTTGTGCTCTAGCCATTATTACCGAGATTATTGTCAGCCACATAATGATATCTAACGGAAATAGATAAATTGTTAACTGCTTGATTAATAAATTATTAACCAAATCAACTTTGCCATTACACTATGATAAATGACAGATATAAAGTTGAAGAATTAACTCAAATCAAAACAAGGAATATTATTATATTATTTAATGTATGTAAAATGTTAAATGCCTCTCAGACTTTAACGGTAATAATGATTAATATTCTTTCTTTTTTCTATTATAAGCACCCTGCGCACTGACAAGATAAAGGATATAATATGTCATCATTAATTAGCAACCCATCAAGTCAAGTTAAATCGTCCCAGTTTTTAGACAAATTACAATCAGTTAGTGCTCGCTTAAAATTAAGTCTTGTAATCACATTAAGCGCGCTATTGTTTATAGCATTCCAGGGCATTTCCGGTATGCAACAAGCCACTCTATCTATTGAAGATTTATATTCACAGGGAATGCAACATACTATCCGAGCAGGAAAAGTGTTAGATGAGTTAGGCAATGCAAGAAGTGCTTTGTTATTATCCTTGCAGCATAGTCCTACATCAGAGTTTGCTAAATTGCATGATCACCCTATAGACAAACACATCACGGCCATCAAAAAATCATTAAAATTACTGCATAATATTGTTGATAATGAAATTCTAGCATCCGATTTACTTGCTGATGAAAAAACACAAATAAATAGATTGGTTCGTCAACTTGATATCGTCACCGATAAGGGCTTTGATCGAGCATTAGCGGAACTCGAAGTCGGCAATTACAGGCAAGCCAATATAATTCTATTAAAGAATATTAACCCTGCTTTCACATTAGTAACTCAAGAGGCGCAAGGTTTTCTAGATATACAAATTGCAGAGGGTAAAGCTAATTTTGATCAGGCAAAAGAAAATATTAGTTCGTTCCGGTTTAAAGTAATCATAATAGTGATATTAAATATGCTTATTCTCTCCTTTCTATCACTAAAGATTATTAGACGCATTAATTTAGCGTCGCTGAATTTAGAAAGTACCGCGAATAAAATATCCACAGGTGATCTTACCCAACGCATTCACTTAACTGGAAGTGATGAATTCACACATATTGCTGATTACGTGAATCAGATTGTTGGCAGTTTTCAAAATATCGTCAAATCAACTCATCAATCAACGTCATTGTTAGCTTGCTCAGCAGAAGAAAACTCGGCCGTTGCAATGCAAACCAAGCAAAACATTCTCGAACAGCAACAACAAACTCAGTGTATTGCTACCGCTATTCATCAATTTACCGCAACCGTGCGTGAGGTTGCACAGAGTGCAAGTTCGGCTTCTCAAGCCTCTGAACATACAAATAATGCGGCCTCTAAAGGACAACAGGTGGTGAAAGAGAGTATCGCCATGATTGAAAGCTTATCAATTGAAATGCAGGAGTCTGTTTCAGCGATGAAATCATTGGCGCAACATGCAGAAGATATTGGAAGTGTTGTTGATGTGATCCAGAGTATCTCTGAACAGACTAATTTATTAGCATTAAATGCGGCAATTGAAGCCGCTCGCGCGGGGGAACAAGGTCGCGGGTTCGCGGTGGTAGCTGACGAAGTTAGAACCTTAGCCAGCCGCACCCAACAATCCACACAAGAGATACAACAAACGATTCAAAACTTGCAACAAGGTAGCCGAGATGCAACTCATCGGTTAGAGCAAGGGGCTCAAAATGCGCAACAAGCAGCAATAGAAGCACAAAAAGTGGGTGATGCGTTAACAGAAATAACTGAAAGTGTTGACCAGATTAATGCCATGAATGCCCAAATAGCCACCGCAGCGGAAGAACAAAGTTCGGTTACAGAGGAGATAAACCGCAATATTAGCAGTATTAGTGATATTTCCAATCAAACCGCTTCTGGGGCCGAACAAAGCAGTGCAGCAAGTCATGAATTAGCTAAGTTAGCTGAAACCATGCAGGCAGAAATTGAAAAATTTAAGGTGTAGTGACCCGTTATACCTGTTCGATTCGTTGTCACCGCCAAAGTCCATTATGGTGTCAGCATTAGATGCTTGCCCTTGACGACGTCAATAGCTTTTATCGTAGCGCTGAGCAAGTATCTCGTCGGTATGGGTGTAGTACCCTATTTGAGTTCTAAGTAACTATAACAGCGATATCGGGGCTTCGATTCAACGAGCAAAAGAAACGAATATTCAGAAGTCCCACCCTTACTGTTAAGTGAAAGTAAGGGTGGAACCAGGCGTGGCGTGATGGTCAGTTTTTCAAACTGTGAACGCTATGGGTCGAAACCAATTAACGCCTCATTACACAACCAAATGGCGAAGTGTGCCGAACATATAGTACTAACAAGCTTTTCTCCTAAACGAGTGATTATGTCAGTTTAGCCTAAAATAATGTGACGAATTATGATGCCTAAACGAATAGTATCGCTGAACTGATTAAATCAGTCGTATTAGGCTGTGGTTTTATTCACGGTTTGGAATAAAAATCTTTCGCATAATCTTATTTGTTATGTGCTTTCAATGATGTCCATTAAAAGTCTGCGTAACCTAAATAGAAAAGGAAAGACGTCGAAATGAAAAATATCGGTTTCAAACAGACGATTACGCTCGCCATTATTTTATTGGTTACCAGTTGTTTATTGGTAGCGAGTTGGATTTCCTATAGAGCACTTAAGCAAGATACTATTCACTTTGTAAACGTCAGTTCGCAGTCGATAACTCATTATGAAGCGGGAGCTATTTCACGTTGGTTTAATCATAAAGCAACGGCTGTTTCCGCGATAGCGAGCCAATATCAGCAAGGGAAATTAGATAAGCAGTTTGTTAATATCGCCCGTTTAGCTAAACAAGCCAATGAGCTATATTCAGTATTTTGGGGCTTTGAAGATGGCACCTCCTATGCCAGCGTTAGTGATGATGCAATATGGCATGATGGCGTTGCCGATCCCAGTCTCTATGATCCTCGTCCCCGAGGATGGTATCAACTCGCTAAAACCAACGATACTGAGCAACTAACAGATATATATACTGATATGGTCACCAATCAACCAGTGATCTCCATTGTAACTAATATAGGCGATGGTGTGCTCTCGGGCGATATTGGTCTAGAGATCTTAGACAAGACGGTCAAACAGATCGATTTCCCAGGTGCAGTAGCGTCAATTATTGACTCAAAAGGCAAAGTGCTCGCCTCTTCAGATGCAAGGTTTGAAGTTGGGAAGACGTTGGCAGATGCAGGCCTAAATGAATTACAGCGTGATATTGTGTCAAATGACTCCTTTAGTGGCGAATATCAAACGAGCGGCAATCAGCAGCTCGTGTTCAGCGAAGCAATACCATTAATTGGCACCCAAAAGTGGTATCTATTTATCAGTGTTGATGAACAAATTGCTTATGCAGGGTTAAATGAGGCGTTGCATGATTCAATGTGGATATCGGCAGTGATGCTTTTAGTGAGTATAGGCTTAGTGTTAGCTATACTAAATTGGCTTTATCGTCCCATTTTGCACCTCAAGCAGATGGTGGTTGCTTTGTCTCAGGGCCAAGCCGATTTAACACGTCGTTTACCTGTAACTTCTCATGATGATCTAGGTGATATTGCTGGCGGTATCAACCAATTTGTAGCCAATTTACAAAGTTTACTTAAAGAGATCTCTTTCGGAACACAAGAAATTAGCGGCAGTATTGGTAAATTATATCAACAAACCAATGCCAATATTGATGTGTTACAGCAGCATGTAATGGAAACCGAGTTGGTTGTCACCGCAGTTGAAGAAATGAGCGCGACAGCGTTAGAAGTGGTGAAGAATACATCGCAAGCGTCAAATGCTTCATTACTTGCCAGTCAGCAGGTAAACGATACAAATAATATTGTATCGGACACTAAAGCAACCGTAGTTCGATTAATTCAAGATGTCGAAGATACAGAAGTAAACATCAGCAATGTAGAACTAGATGCTATTAGTATTACTAAAGTCTTAGAGGTTATTGGCGCAATTGCAGATCAGACTAATCTGCTTGCACTCAATGCTGCGATAGAGGCAGCAAGAGCCGGTGATCAAGGAAGAGGTTTTGCGGTCGTAGCTGATGAAGTCCGCGCACTCGCGGCGCGAACCCAAGTCAGCACGACTGAGATTGAACAAACACTGAGCAAGTTACAGCAAGGAATTAAGATCGCGGTTGACGCGATGCAACAAACTAAAAAAACCTGTGAACAAGCGAACGAAGCGACTATTGATGTGAGTGAAAACCTTGAAAAAGTAGTCTTGTCTATTACCCAAGTCAATGATTTAAACACTCAAATTGCTACTGCTGCCGAAGAGCAAAATGCTGTATCTGAAGATGTTAGCCGTAATATGAACGCGATTCGAGATATGGTTGCGGTACTGGATGACAATGGTAAATCAACCGAATCAGAAGCCCATAAGCTCACCGCTGCGAATGATAAGCTCATCGAGGTTGTGAACAAGTTTACGATTGAGTAACTAACTAAGGTTTAATGTTGATTGAGCGCTATATTAGGTAAGGCCTGGATCTTGAATGATGCATGGTTAACTAACTTAGCGCGATAAGTTTAGTAAGGAGACTTGGTGACGCGGTACTGTATCCGCTGGTAAATTGGGCTGTTATTCAAAGAATAAAAGCCACAACAACCTAAAGAAATCTTTTTAATGTAGCCATATAGGGTGAAGGGATTAATTTGGGCGAGCCTACAGAGTTTACTGTTAAAGCAATACATCCACAGGGTCGCTTAGATCATTTTTGGGCACTCTAAAGTTGATAACACTATGCGGAATCTGAGTATCGAGGTTGAAGATACTCTTTGACTTTCTGAAGATACAGATAGCTAATACTCACTGGTAAAAAAGGTTAGATCTCAATGCATGATAAAACTGCGGGTTTACCCAAATAATAACCTTGTATAAGTTTAACCTCTAAAGTCGTTAACATGTCTAATTACTCTCTGGTTTCGACACCTTCAACAATAACGCTTGCGGCTTCATCTTTAGTAAGGGTTATACCATTAATAAGTGCGACATCACCAGTTGCTATATCATTATCCAAAAGAGATTTATCTAGCTTAATAAAGTCAGGTTTTAATACATGAACCCTCTCGTCAATAGAAAAGTTAACTCCGACATCATCAATTGCGATGCGAATACCACGAGATCTGAACATCTCAATACCAGCGGTTAAACCAGAGACATGTTTGCCCTCAAACGCTGTTATTTCAAAAATAATATTTTCAAGAGCTAGCCCCCTCTTTAACTAATCGACTGATTGCATCACAAACAGATACTGGGAGGTTTAAAATCGCAGAAAACATAACCGGCGAGATATTAATAAAGAGTAGTAAATTTCGATATAGGGATTTTGCACAATGACGGACGTGAATACCAAAGCAAACGGAGCCAAAATTTGTTGTCTCAATATCAGAGGTCAGAGACTGAAAGAAGCAAAAATAATTTATACTTTTGCCTGTGGTTAGATCTTTAATTCTGACTAAAGCTTCAAATCCTAAACCATGACTAGAAGAAGATGTTATCGGCTGAAAGACACTTTAAAAATAGGAGTATTTATATCTCGCAACATATAACCCACCAATTCCCCCTATAACGCTTTAAACATATTTCTATTATTAAACAAGTAATTAACTATTAACAAGCAGCTATTAAATATAGTATAGTAAGTTCTTCATTATAGGTATATGACTGCTGTAAGCTTATGTTATCTACCTGTGTAAATTGGACGTTCAGTCATGCATCACAAATATCATGACACACAGCACTTAGCCATTTAACTATAGATCCTATTCTACATTTTTTTATTGTTATAAATCTTAACCATAATAGTTGTAATGTGAATCGTAAATGTTTAGCGTGAACTCTAAATCATTTTCGCCCCTTCCTTGTTAGTGCATATACCACTCATATTATCTTTCATATCTACCTTCCATATATTATCTCATGTAAGGAGTAAGTGATTTCACACATCACATATTGGCAAAAATCAATGGAAACGGTGTCCACTATTACTTAGCTATTACCAGACGTTCAACTGGAAGTGCAAAAAATGGATAATCTCTGCCTGAGTTAAGGTAGAACCATGTCAAAAAAATAAGAGCAAGCACCATCTAAGGTGTTTTTATCAAAAAGGATTATTAACAATATTTTTATTACGTAGTGCACATATAATTTCAGTTTGAACAACCTAAAACCTTATTAAAGTTAACCCACCTTTCAGTTCAAAGAACTAACTAGGAGGCATCTAACCAAAAACCAAAGGTAAGCAAAAATTATAAACTGGACCATAAGCATTTAAATGGCGACTTAATCTGATCACACCAAGCGCCTTTTTCTCTCTTTTATTTATGCCTACACTAAAGATCCTGTCTATGAAGCACAAATAAAATAGCTCTTCTTTAAAGTAAACTCATTCTTGGTGGTTAAATGACAATATTCCAGCAATTAGTAGGCTTACTTATTCCGCAAATTCGTCTACAATAAATATATGCATAATAAAAAATTTATCTTATGAAAAACCAAAGCAAAACATTGACTAAGCATCCTAAGGATCCTTGTAAATTGGCTGTGGTGAACACACCAATCATTGTCGGCATTGGTGCTTCTGCTGGCGGCTTGGAAGCATTGGAAGATTTCTTTTCCCATGTATTAACGCCCTGTAACATCGCATTTGTTGTCATTCAGCACCTTGACCCCACTCGCATAAGCATCATGCCAGAGCTGTTGCAACGCACGACCTTGATGAAAGTAACGCAAGCCCGCAACGACATGGAAGTAAAGCCGAACTGTGTATATGTAATACCACCTAACAAAGATTTATCCATCCTTCACGGATCATTGCTTCTGCTTGACCCGGTGGAGAGTCGCGGATTGCGGTTACCCATTGATTTCTTCTTTCGATCTCTGGCAAATGATCAGAATGAACGGGCTGTGGGTGTTATTCTATCTGGAATGGGATCCGATGGCACACTAGGTTTACGTGCCATCAAAGAAAATGCAGGTCTGTCTGTGGTGCAGTCTCCTGAGTTCGCAAAATTTGATTCAATGCCTCATAGCGCTGTTAATATGGGACTAGCTGACATTGTCGCCCCTGCTGAAGCACTACCTGAACGGATTGCAGCCTTTCTCAAACATAGCCGACGAGATGTCCCAACGAGATTGAAACTCAAGTCAACTAGCGCACTAGAGCAGATCGTTATTATACTGCGTGAACGAAGCGGCAACGACTTCTCACTGTACAAGAAAAACACCATATATCGTCGTATTGAACGGCGTATGGATCTGCATCAGCTTAAAAACATATCTCTCTATACGCACTATCTGCGTGATAATCCACAAGAGCAAGACCTACTTTTCAAAGAAATGTTAATTGGGGTAACAAATTTCTTTCGAGATCATAAAGTTTGGGCGCAGCTCAAGTCAGTCACACTTCCAGCACTATTGGCCAATTATCCTGAAGGTAAAGAACTTCGGGCATGGGTGACCGCCTGTTCCACTGGTGAGGAGGCCTACTCGCTCGCGATGACGGTAATGGATGTATTGGATGAGGTTAAACATAAAGGGCGTTTCAAACTACAAGTCTTTGCTACCGATGTTGGTGAAGATGCCATCAATATTGCGCGAAAAGGTTATTACCCGGCAAGCATTGAGGCAGATATGTCGTCACAGCAATTGAATCGATACTTCATTAAAGATGGCAGTGGTTATCGCATCAACAAGCAAATACGTGACATGGTTATTTTTGCTCCACAAAATATCATCATGGATCCACCGTTCACCAAGCTAGATATTGTTACCTGTCGTAATCTTCTGATTTATCTTGGGCCGGAATTACAAAAAAAGTTAATCCCACTGTTCCACTACACATTGACATCTCATGGTATTTTGATTTTGGGTAATGCTGAAACTATTGGTAATTCCACCTCATTGTTCACAGAAATCAAGGAAAACACACGGATCTACACCCGCATTGATAGCACTGCACCGCAGATGGAAGTCGACTTCCCGACACGAATATTTCCCATCATATCCTTGGTAGAAAATGAACCTGAGAGAACCAGTAAGATGACGACAAATATTACCAACCTACAAATGCAGGCAGATCAAATTCTCCTACAAAGCTACTCGCCAGCAGCGGTTTTAGTCAATGCGGCAGGCGATATTATCTACATCAATGGTCGCACGGGAAAATATTTAGAGCCTGCCGCGGGGAAAGCCAACTGGAACATTCACGTCATGGCGCGTGAAGAGCTACAACATCAAATTCACCTTGCTATGATGAAAGCACAGTTGCAAATAGAGCCTGTAAACATTAAAAACCTGACGGTAGACACACATACTATTAATTTGACGGTACAAGCTATTACTAAGCCAAAAGCTTTGCTTGGCCTGATGATGGTGGTGTTTACTGAGATGTTGACGCCGACCAAGTTGCCACGCAGAAAACGGGGTTCAGCAGAGAAAGAAAGTCAGGCCGAATTACAACAAGCACATGACGAAATACAATCGCTTCGCGAGCAAATGCAATCCTCTCAGGAAGAGCTAAAATCGGCCAATGAAGAGCTGCAATCCACTAATGAGGAATTGCAATCCACCAATGAAGAATTGACCACGTCTAAAGAAGAGATGCAGTCAATGAATGAAGAATTGCAAACCGTCAATACTGAACTACGATCCAAAGTCGATGATTTGTCATGGGTCAATAACGACATGGAGAACCTGCTTGATAGTACGCAAATTGCCACCATTTTTCTGGATAACGAACTGCATGTTCGACGCTTCACCAACTATGCTACTCATCTATTCAAGCTGATCCAAAGTGATGTGGGCCGAGCATTGTCCGACATCGTCACTGAATTAGATTATGTCAGACTACAAGAAGATTCAAAGGAAGTATTGAAGACGCTTGTCTTCATAGAAAAAGAAATAACGGCTAAAAATAAACGCTGGTTCAAAGTCCGCATCATGCCTTATCGTACACAAGAAAATGTGATTGATGGCGTGGTGATTACCTTTACAGATATTAGTGAAGCCAAGCTGCTTGAGTCAGAATTACGTAAGATAAGGCCTACCACATGAAGCCGCCTCAAAAGTCAGCCATGCTGTCCGCCAAAGCGATACGCCAGTGTGCGGAAGCACAACTGAAAAAACAAACGGGGATCAAGCAAACTAACCCTAGCGACTATGCTGCCAAAAAGATGCTACACGAATTGCAGGTTCATCAGATTGAGTTGGAAATGCAAAATGAGGAGTTAAAGCAAGCTCGGATAACAGAGAGATTATATTATCGTTACACCGAGTTATTTGAATTTGCACCGATTGCTTACTTTGTTTTTGACCTAAATGGCATAATCAATCAGGTCAATTTACGAGGCGCGAGTCTATTGGGTATTGAGCGTGCTAACTTGGTAGGGAAACCGTTTTCACACTACGTAACACCACAATATAGAGAGACTTTTAAACGTTGTCTGGGAAAAGCCTTTGGTGGTAACGGTATACAATCCTGTGAAGTCTTAGGGCAAGTTGACAATAATACGCTTTGGCTAGATATCGAGGCCAATATCGGCATCACAGGTACGGACTGTCTTACCGCGATGATCGACATTACTGAGAGAAAACAAGCTGAAAACAGTCAACATCTAGCCAACAAAGAGAAAGAAAAACGCGCCAATGAGTTAGCTATTGCCAACATAGAACTTGCCTTTCAAAACAAAGAAAAGGATAAGCGAGCAGACGAGTTAATTCTTGCCAACGCAGACAAAGAAAAGCGCGCCAATGAGTTAGTGCTTGCCGCCAAGGTATTCACTCACGCCCGTGAAGGCATTATGATTACTGATGCTAAAGCTAGCATTATCGAAGTCAACGACACCTTCACCTCTATCACAGGCTACAGCCGCGAAGAGGCTATTGGACAAACCCCTCGCATTCTCCAATCTGGACGTCAATCACCTGAGTTTTACGCTAATATGTGGCAAACCTTACTCACAGAAGGTTACTGGTATGGCGAAGTTTGGAATCGCCGTAAAAATAACGAAGTGTATGGTGTATTGCAAACAATTACTGCAGTACGTGATGTACACGGTATTACGACCCATTATGTATCCTTAGCTACCGACATCACCCCGATGAAAGCGCATCAAGACGAATTAGAGCATATTGCCCATTACGACGTACTGACCAATCTGCCAAATCGTGTTTTACTATCAGACCAATTATCTCAAGCCATGTTGCAATGCCGTCGTCACGCGCAGTCTCTCGCTGTCGTATTCCTAGATTTAGATGGTTTTAAAACAGTAAATGATACCTATGGGCATGATATAGGGGATGAACTACTTATTGCACTCTCAGTCCGTATGAAAGAGGCGCTACGTGAAAGTGATAGCTTAGGCCGTATTGGCGGTGATGAATTTGTGGCGGTATTAGCCGATTTAATTAAAGTCGAAGATTGTGAGCCTGTATTAGAGCGATTATTATTGGCAGCGTCAGATCCTGTCACCGTGGGTGGTGTAATATTTAATATATCAGCCAGTATTGGCGTCACTCTCTATCCGCGAGATGATGTGGATGCAGACCTACTTATGAGGCATGCCGATCAAGCTATGTATATGGCTAAAGAATCCGGTAAGAATTGTTATCATTTATTTGATACAGCTCAAGATGATGCGATTAAAGTGCAACGGGAAAGTCTAGAAGCTATTCGCTGCGCATTAGATAATCATCAATTTGTACTCTATTATCAGCCTAAAGTTAATATGAAGATAGGAACTGTGGTGGGGGTCGAGGCGCTTATTCGTTGGCAACATCCAGAGCGAGGAATATTAAATCCAATTGAGTTTTTGCCTGTCATTGAAAATAACACCATGATGATTGAAATAGGTGAATGGGTTATTGATACCGCATTGACACAAATCAGCCAATGGCAAGCAATGGGGTTTAATCTCACGGTAAGCACTAGCGTGAACATTGCGGCAGTACATTTACAGCAGCCTGACTTTACACAGAGGCTAACGACTCTGCTAGCAGCCCACCCCAATGTTGAGCCGCGCTATTTAGAGCTAGAGGTGTTAGAAACAAGTGCCTTAGAGGATGTGCATCATATCTCAACCATCATGAATGACTGCATGAACCTCGGCGTTAATTTTGCTTTAGATGATTTTGGCACAGGCTATTCGTCCCTGACTTACCTTAGACGATTACCTGCCAGCTTGATTAAGATAGACCAGAGTTTTGTGAGAGACATGTTGAGTAACGCTGATGATTTAGCCATTGTTGAAGGCGTGATAGCCTTAGCTAAATCATTCAAACGTGACGTGATTGCTGAAGGCGTTGAAACGATTGAACACGGCACCGCACTATTACAACTAGGCTGTGAATTAGCACAAGGTTATGGTATTGCCAAACCAATGCCTGCCAGTGATATTCCTGCGTGGATAAGTGACTGGAAGCCCGATGCTAGTTGGCTAAGCTGAATAAACAGTAGGACTACTTGAAACCCATCCAACGACTTAACAAGTGGGGTCAGTAACAAGTGGGGTAAGTGTAACCTTTTTTTTTAACTTTCTTCTCCGCCCTTAATCTGACATTCTAAAAGTATCTCGTTTTCCAAAATTGGCACAATAACGATATTTCTTCAGCTATTACTGAAAGTGTTAGTACATATCACATTGGCATGCGTTCCCTAATACAAACCGTCACTTTACGAGCGTTAACTCAAACACGTTTATGTTGGTGCTAGTTCTTGTCGCACGCCCCTAAATGAGTAAACCCCCTTTAGTTTTTTATCTTGTCTACTGTCTGTTTAATCGTCTTTTTTGGTCATCGGAAGTTGTGGTCAGTGCCCCAGGCAACAATATGTCAATCTACGCCGAGAGGCCAAGTATAGGGGCATTTACTCGTGGTTTTACCTGATACAGTGCTGTTTCTGCACGGTATCAAGTCCAAAATGTCCTGATTGTTATCTCATAATTCGCACTGATCCACACTAATTTGCGGAGACTAATTTGCGGAGACTAATTTAGGCTGGCAAAACTGTCGCCACGCAACATCTGGCTGCCAGTTTTCCGCCCACAGAGGAATGTCCTTAGCCATCATCGGCCTCGCAATCCCATACCCCTGCGCCAATTCACAGCCTAATTGCAATAATGCAACACCATGGGCGATGGTTTCTACTCCCTCGGCAATAACGTCACGCTTAAATGTCTTGCCCAATACCACCACGCTCTCGACAATCGACAAGTCATCGGAGTCAATCAACATATCTCGCACAAAGGTCTGGTCTATCTTAATCAAACTCGCGGGCAAACGCCTGAGGTGACTCAATGAAGAGTAACCCGTACCAAAATCATCTAATGCAAAATTAACCCCCAGCTTAATACAGGCGAGCATGGTCTCAGAAACCTGCAACAAATCACCTATCGCACTCGTTTCAAGGACTTCTAATTCTAAAGCGCTAGGATCAACCTCGGGGAATGCGGCCAATAACTCAGCCAAACGTGTGGCAAAATCTTCACTCTGTAATTGAATGGCGCTAATGTTGACACTGACAGGGATACCCAAGCCCAGCGTTTGCCACGCCTTAATTTGGCTCAGTGCGGTACCAATGACCCATTCGCCTAGCGCAATACTGAGAACATGCTCCTCAATGACAGGCAAAAACTCATTAGGGCCGATTAAACCACGCTCGGGGCATTGCCAACGAATTAACGCTTCAACGCCAATCATTTCCCCTGTTTTCATATTGACCTTAGGTTGGTAATAAAGTAAAAACTCACTCCCGTCCAAGGCCTTACGTATGCGTTCCAACGCTTCATGCTGATTTACCATTGCGGTATCATGTGCAGAATCAAACAAGCGATAGCGGTTCTTACCCTGTTGCTTTGCAACATACATGGCTTGATCGGCATGGCGTATAAGTTGATCTGCATCGACGCCATCTTGTGGATAAATTGAGACACCAATACTGGCAGATACTTCCAACCTAACGCCCCCCACCACCACAGGATCCGATGCAGCCAGCAATAGTCGTTCTAAGATAGGCTCACAATCCGCCATTGTTTGTATATTTTCTATCACAGCGACAAACTCATCCCCGCCTATGCGAGCCAGCGTATCTTCATTACGTAGGGCTTCCTTCATGCGAGATGAGACCACAATTAATAATTCATCACCAACGATATGACCGTAGGTATCATTAATTTTTTTGAATCTATCCAAATCAACAAAGGCGACCACTAATAATGACTGTTGACGTTGGCTGTGCTTCATGGATTGGGTTAGACGGTCTGCCAATAATGTACGATTAGGTAAGCTTGTTAACATATCATAGTGAGCAATACGTTCTAATTGTCCCTGATGCTCTTTAATCGCAGTAATATCGGTGAATAGGGCAACGTAGTTTTGCACCACGCCAATATCATCGAGTACCGAGCTTATGGTAAGTATTTGTGGATAAACCTCACCATTCTTACGCTTGTTCCAGACCTCCCCCGTCCAATAGCCTTTTTGTTGCAACGTGGCCCACATCTCTTTATAGAACTCTGGTAAATGAAGTCCCGATTTAAGCATTCGCGGATTTAGTCCTATCACATCACCACGTGAGTAGCCGGTGATAGCACTAAAAGCATCATTAACGTTTATGATGACACCGTTGGTATCGGTGATGGTGATCCCTTCTTTGGCGTAGGTAAATACGCTGGCAGCAAGTTTGCGTACGTCTTCTGATTGCTTACTCTTAGTGATGTCTTGATGTGTGCCGGACATTCGCACCGGCTTGCCGTCGGTTGTCCACTCAACTACCCGCCCACGATCGAGGATCCAGACCCAGCTACCGTTTTTGTGCTGCATCCGAAACTCACATTCTAAAGATTCAGTCTCATTCCTGAAACAACGCGTTAGCAATTGATTTGTATCATTTGCATCATCGGGATGTAGAAGACCCTCCCAGGTTTCGATGCTAATGGGTTCAAGCTCTTTAAGGCAGTAGCCCAACATCTCGGCCCAACGTTCGTTCAATATAATGTTACCCGTTAGTACATTCCATTCCCAGGTGCCAATATTGGCGCCCCAAATCACTTCAGCATAACGTTGGCTTTGCTCCCTAAATTTCTTCTCGGTCTCTTCCAAAGCTATTTGGGTGCGCTTATTTTCGGTAACATCTTTAATCACAATTCGACTGGTTTCGCCAACAACGATCCCGCCGTCCTTGTGGCGGTAGTTGGCTTCATAAGGTTTGAGTTTCTCTCCAGCGGCGAGATTAAAATACATTCGACCTTGTCGCTCATATTCTTCATTGCTGGCATAAATAATCGATGTGGTATTCCCAACAAGCTCATCAGAGCGATACCCTAACAAGAGTTCCATTCCCTGATTTATCGATATAATTCGGCGGTCTGGGTCCGCAAAAATAAAGCCGTCGGTTACACAATTAGAAATTGAGGTAAACAACCTTTCGTTATTAACGGATGCTGTTTTCGCTTTCTCAAGAGCGCGCAATGTTTGTTCGCATTCACCCAGCTCGCTTGGTAACCAACGCTTGAGGAGAAGCCAGATGACCAGCAAGCCAGCAGCAACATTGATTAATGGGGGAATAATGAGCCAAGAGGGTTGCGACAACAGCTCGTTGATAGCTTTTGGGATCAGCCCGTACAGTGAGGTAAAATACAACCCCAAATAGACACTTTCAATGATGGCCCTGACGGCATCAATGCCAAGGATAATAAGGAGAACGGCAACCGTTCCGCCAACAGCTCCATCAAGGGTTGTTAATTGTCTACGTTTTAGCAGACAAATGCCGACAATAACCAACCATAAGGTGGTCAATATCAAATATGATATCGGGGTGATAAGTTCAATAATATTCATTCATATCTAATTAATTGACTTGAAGCCAACCAGGATAATTGCTGTTGGGAAAGATAAACAAGCGCATCACAGAGACGCGCTTGATTATCAATGTAAGTATAGTTAAATCTTAAATTGATCAACCAATTCTTTTAGCTGTTCAGATAAAAGTGCAATCTCACCAGCAGAGGCTCTTGTCTGGTTTGCAGCCACCGCATTTTCTTCGGCAATATGCTTTACATTAATCACATTTTTATTAATGCTTTCTGCAACAGAGCTTTGCTGCTCGGATGCACTTGCAATCTGAATATTCATGTCGTTAATCACACTAATAGCCTGAGTAATTGCCTGTAATGCACGCCCCGTTTCATTGGCTTGATCCACACACTCTGCCGCTTGAGTTCTCCCTTGAGTCATTACCGCTACCGTGCTTTGGGTTCCAGCCTGAAGCTGCTCAATCATATTTTGGATTTCTTGGGTAGACCCTTGGGTTCTCTGAGCAAGTGAGCGAACTTCGTCGGCCACGACGGCAAAGCCGCGTCCATGCTCACCAGCACGGGCTGCTTCAATTGCAGCATTGAGTGCCAGTAAATTAGTCTGGTCGGCAATCCCTCGGATAACATCTAAGATTTTCACAATATTAAGAGTTGCGTCTTCGACTTCACCTAGCTTCTCAGAAGACTCATTAACCCTGTCAGCAAGGGTATTGATTGCTAAAATCGTTTTTTCAACCACCTGGCTACCACTACTCGCGTCATTGTCTGCTTGATTAGCCGCACCAGCCGCATTACTAGCATTACTAGCAACATCATTAACCGTCGCAGCCATTTCGTTCATTGCGGTTGCAACCAAATCTGTTTCAGTCTGCTGGTTTACCACCCCTTGGCTTGACTGCTCTGTCACCACCGCCAACTCTTGTGAGGCGGATGCAAGCTCAATACTGGCGCCTGATATGGTCGCAATAATATTTCTCAGATTAGTGGCGGTCCCTTGAATGGATGCGAGTAACTGCCCAGTTTCATCGCGGCTTGAACTTGTAACTTCGATGGTTAAGTCGCCCTTTGCCAGTAGATTAGCGGCCTTAACTGCCTGACTTATTGGACGAGTAATGGCGATAGTCAACAAATACGCCGCTATTGAGCCCATAAGAATGGCAACAAAAGACAGGAGCAGAGTGAGGTTAATACTGTCATTAGTATTTGTTTTTATCTCAGAGCCCAATATATCTTGCTCTGCCATAACAGACAGTTTTACGTCGTCTACACTTTTCGCCACCTGCGGGCCAATTTTTTTCAGTGTATTATTAATGAGTTCGTTTTTGTCTTTTATAAGCTGATGAATATCATTAAGGCCTCGTAAATATTTCTGATGCGCCGTTAAAAATTGAGATAATAGTGATTTATGAGTAGGATTTGATAAGTATTGTTTTAGCTCGGTTGCTTCTTCTACCAGTTTAGTGTCCATCGAGTTGATAGCTACACCATAATCTTGCTGAGTATTAGACTTCAGAAACTTGACAACGTACAAGCGTCCAAATAACAATTTCTCTTGAACATGGGAGGCGTTATAAATGGTTTTGGCATCATTATCATCATAGGCCGACTTAATTATTGCAGCGATAGCCTCTCCCATCACCTCTCCCTGAGGCACGAGTTGGTCATTAAGTATGCTGTTTTGTTGTTCCGTTAATGACACGACGCTAGAAAAAGCATTTTTATACTTGGTTATCGATGTCTCAAGGCTCTTTATAATTTGCGCACGTTCTGGTTGTTGGATTTCCTTTCTACTCTTAACCAAGAAGGTATCCATTTTATCAAGGTAGGCTTTATATTGGGTTAAATTATTGTCATTTTGAGTGTCAAGATAGCCCAACACATTCATCCGAACCATTAACATATTGGCCTGCAAAAGCCCTGAAAAATTGGTTTCTCTCGCGAGACCTTCGTATCGAGTGATCCCTTCATCCGCTTTTTTAAGTGCGATAATACCCACACCGAGTACTACCGAAAGAAGGGCTAAAACCACAAAGAAACTTAAGCCTATTTTTAAGCCTAATCGTAAATCCTTAAACATATATTATCCTAGTAACAAGAAAACTCAATTTAACGCCACACTTTACCGAGTGGCGTTCTGTATAGAAATCAATGAGTTACTATAACATCTTAGATATTTTGATTTATCGGGTTTGATCACGTTGCATAATAGTGATGTTAAAAATGTGATCAATATTTAACCTTTAACTTGTTAACGTTATTTTGCAAAAGTTCATTTTTGATAACAGAAACGACAATCGCAATCGTAGCGGCAGCAGGCAGCACATGTGAGTTGATACAACTTCATTTACCGTTCAAAGAGCTGTTTGATAACGGTTTATCATCTTGCGTTAAGGTTAAATAATCTGAAATCTCCATAAGAATTGAACTAAAAACCCAATCGCGACCGGACCGATTATCAACACCCACTATTAACAACTAGCAACAACTATCATCAACCCCATAGATTGTCCTCTAACGCTTTAGTGCTAAGCCTTTTATGTTCAAAAATGAGTTTGAACACCTCATTCTTTTACTGATCACATCGATAAATCCGTTACGAGCCTCTATTCTGCGTTTTTCAGACTTATAGCATTTAGCGATGGCAGCCGGACACTGCTGATTATGTTCATTCTCAATCACAATTTCATAGGTTTATCATCGTGATTAGCAGTTCAATCTAGTCAGCGTAATCAATACACGGTATTGTTACCCCCAATTGAACACAGATAATGGATGATGATTGTTTACCTATAATATCAATGGCAAAGCGAGCCGCTATTTTACCTACGCAGCGTTAATAAACTGCGGTTCAACGGCTATCGAACATCAAATTGAAAATCTGCCATTGCAACCAGACACTTGGCGCGCCCTCAGTTTATTAGCCACCCAAATACTTGACCCCATCGTCGATCAATTCGGGCCAATAGCGCTCACTTATGGGTTCTGCTCACCAGAGCTTGTCAGAAAAATTGCTAAAAATCGCAATCCTCATATTGCGCCAAAGCTTGATCAACATTGCTCCCATGAACTCAATCAAAATAAAAAAATTATATGCGACCGTTTAGGCGCAGCATGCGACTTCACCCTGCTCGACAGCCATAACGAGATCAATGACGGCAAAGAAGTCGATATGCAGCAAGTCGCACTGTGGATTTGTGAAAATCTTAAGTTTGATCGCCTATATTACTATGGCAAAGACCGATCTTTGCACATCAGCATTGGGCCGAAAATGAATCAGTTTATTCAAACCATGAAAACCAACGCCGACACCGGACATCGAGTACCGTCTAAAAAAGGACGTGGAGAAGTGGCTATAAAGGTAATTCAGCAAGTCGATTATTAACAGCAAAACGAGGCATCATGGATAAACCTCAAACAGAAACAGACCAGACGTCGCAATGGTTAAACAGTAAAGACACCATGCGACAGCTAAAAATATCCTCTTGTCATTTAATGCATATGCGCCAAGCAGGAAAAATTAAGTACAAAAAACAAGGCAACCGTTTTTGGTACTTAATTGAACAAAAGTAAATGTCGTTGAGATTTATCACCTAAACGAAACGGAAATACATTATGGATGCAGTTTTATTTAAAAAGCTTGTGACAACAATGCCGTTAGGTAAAAAATTACCCGACGCGCATTATTTACACCAAGACGGATTCGCTGAAATAGATAAACAACTCAGTGGTTTTATTATTGCCGTCAGTAATGCATTAAAAATTTCTGTAGACGAATGGCAAGTGATCAAGCTCAGTAAAAATGAATTTAAATTATCACTCTTGTCATACCCTACTTTTTTTACCGAAGCCTACCCTGCACTCACGCAAAGCGTTACCGTTGATTTAAGTAAGCTTGAACATCGCATCACTCAATACTTGTCCAGCGACAATCCACCCATTCTGCATCGTAAAGAAACCATGTTGCCAAGCTCTCATCCTTGTTATCAAGAATTTGTCGCCATAACACAAGAAGGCGAAAATGCAGGCTTGTATACCAAAAGTCGCATGATAGGCTTTAAACAGTCATGGGAAAAAATAATCCAACAGCACGGTTACGAACTCGTTGATGGACGGCTTTTTAGAAGTTCTAGTTTTACAACTGAAAACAATGACGACAGTAATATCGACCGACATAAAACCGCATTGGTGCGGCATGATCTAAGCTCACCCATGAAGCATCTTGCAAAACAAAGTTACTTAAATGGTGATTACAGTGTATTTGATTATGGATGTGGCCGAGGTGATGATTTAAGAGAGCTACAAGCCCACGGTTTAGAAGCATTAGGCTGGGACCCTAATTTTTGCCCAGACTCAGACAAAGTTGAGTCCGACATTGTTAACATTGGCTTTGTCATTAACGTCATCGAAGACGCAATAGAAAGAACCGAAGCAATACGAGGCGCTTGGCATCTGTCTAGAAAGTTGTTGGTAGTGTCAGCCATGCTGGCAAACGACAGCTTTATCAGTCAATTTACCCCCTATAAAGACGGTGTCATTACCTCACGTAATACGTTTCAAAAATATTATGCTCAGGCCGAGCTCAAAGGTTATATCGAACGCACGTTAGACGAAAATGCTATCGCTGTTGCGCCGGGCATTTATTATATTTTCCGTGACAAAATTGAAGAACAACGCTTTTTAGCTAAGCGGCATCAACGCCATCACCAATGGCACCAAATAACCACACCGACACCAACAAGCGAAGAACAAGCTCGGTTATTGTTCACTCAACACCAAACATTGTTAACCGCTTTTTGGGACAGATGTTTAGAGCTTGGCCGCATACCAGTAGATGACGAGTTTGCCGAATCTGCCAACATTAAAATGCATTTCGGTAATGCTAAAAGAGCCTTTAAATTACTTATACAAGTGCAAGGCGGATCCGCCGAACTCGAATTTGAACAAGCCATAGCCTTAAGGCGTGAAGACTTACTGGTATACTTTGCATTGAGTCAGTTCGAACAACACAAAGGTTACAGTCGATTACCCGACGAGCAAAAACGCGACATCAAAATCTTTTTTGATACTTACAAAGTAGCCATCAGCGAAGCCAAAGTATTATTATTTGCCATCGCAGACACCCAACTTATTGAACAAGCTTGTAACGACGCACACGACAACAAACTGCCCGCAAGTAAACTCAATAGCGGCCACTCACTAGAATTCCATAAAAAATACTTAAGTTACCTACCTGCACTACTGCGTGTTTATGTTGGCGCTGCAGTACAACTGTATGGCGAACTAGATGAGATAGATTTGGTTAAAATCCACATCACATCAGGTAAAGTCAGCTTTATGGGATACGACAACTTCGACACCAGCCCATTACCCACCTTACGCGAACGCATTAAGGTTAAGATGTGGCAGCTCGATGTCGACTTTTTTGATTATGTTGAAGTAAATAAACGGCCGGTGTTGATGGATAAAGAGCAATATTATAAATAAAGCATTGTAAAATATAATAAATCAGATGTAAGGAAGCGCGTCGAAAGCCAAATTATTTTAGATTTAAAATAATTTGGCTTAAATCACAGTTAATAAGACTGTAGATTATCCGAGTGCAACCCATTCATCATTGCCTACACCCGTTAGAATACCTTTTAGCATTATCTCTACTTCAGATTCATTAATGTGTTGTCGGCTAGCTACATTGTAACGGTCTTGAAAGTAATCAATACCTTTAGGAGTTAACTGATAGCCACCCTCAACAAGTTTAACTCGATTGTTGTCTAGGTGTGTTTTAAAATTACCTAGAAATTTTTTCAGTGGATATACTTGTCCCTTATCCATCTTAGTTGCTTTAAGTACAGCAGCCATATATGTCCATAATGCCTTTCCACTTGGTGTCTTACTGAGCTTGTATAATTGAGCAGATGACATAATAATTCCTTTTAATTGAAGGTATAATTCTATTTTTTTATTAATAGTAAAAACTAAATTTTAGCAAAAAAATTATTATTACCATACTACTTAACAAAAAAACGGTAGAAATTAAATTGCAAATCGACTACCTGTAGCATTACAGCGTTTCTATGTGGGCGCAAATGTGAATAGTATGGCGAACTCGATGAATTCGATTTGGTTAAAATCCATATCACCTCAGGTAAAGTCAGCTTTATGGGATACGATAATTTCGACACAAGCCCACTACCCACCTTACGAGAACGCATTAAGGTTAAGATGTGGCATCTTAATGTCGACTTTTTTGATTATATAGAAGTGGATAAAGCCGGTGTTGCTGGATAAAAGGACTTACTTTGTCCCAAGCATTATTTCGTTTGCCCAAACCATAGGAATATCTTGATTTTTCAAAAGGTCAAAGCTTCTAATAAAATAATCCATTTTGTTTAATACTTCAACAGAAATATCTGTTGCACCTACAATTATCTTTTGAATAAAAGCATCTGTATGAGTATCAAAAGGTATTTGAAATATCGCCTCTAAATTACCTTGTCTAATGAGTGACAAACCATTATGGGTAAATTTTGCACTTCCTGAATAAATAACATCAGTATCTATTTGGTAAAATTTTGCATGGAGATTACTAAGTGCTTTAACCTTTACTTCATGCTCTAGCAATAATCTTAAAGTATTGATGTTACTAGACCCAGAAATAAAGTCAGAAGGTGTAAACCTACCAACTAGAACTTTTTTACCTGTTTAGCTTTACTACTCTCAACTAATAGTTCGCAAGCATTTAATGTGACATATGCAGAAACAATTTTTATAGTGACCTTTGCATTAGTAAAATCAAGTCCTAATTGTCTTGAAAAGATTCATTTGTAAAAAGCAATTTTAATTCCCTCCAAGAAGTAAATCTTCTAAGTACTCACTCCATCTAGAAAAGAAAAGCTTATCTTGTTGCCTAACTTTATCCGATATGTTGATATGTGATAAATGACAAATTGAGCCAATCATCATGTTAAATGCTACCTTGACTTCTGTTGATGAGTTTTTATATAAATGCTGATAAAAAACATGTGATCTATTTATTGTGATTATTAATTTATCATTAAATAATTCAAAGTCAAAAGCATCAAAAGTATTAATATTTTTTACCTGTATCTCAAATTGGTTTTTGCTAAAGATAGCTTCAATAGTTGTAGAACTAGAGTTTAGTGCTGCATTACCACTATTGATATTATTATCTTGTTTTTGAACAATTGTTGCTGGCTCATTTTTTTTCACATTAACTGACGAATCATTAATAACTTTTGAAATTGTAGGTGTAAAATTATTACAACTATTTAATGCACCAGTTTTTTTCTCTACTACTTTTAATGCACTATCAAGTTTACGCTTAAAATCAAGTAAACGTTCTATGTCTTCCTGATTAAACATTTTCAAATTTAACAAAGTGAAATAACTAAGATCAACAATATCATTTACAACCAAAACTCTATCATAAAAAGACTGCAATAGTTGCAAAGCCTTTTGGAGTTCACTTGGCATTTTAAACTTATCTATACTTGTCATTTTATTAAAAGAATTATTTAATACTTTATCTCTACCTTGACGATGGCATCCACTGTTCACAGCAGGAGATGCCAAAACACTATCTTTAATATGTTTTTCTAATGATGTGATCTCTTCAAAACCGTATAACATAGGAGTTAATAATAAATTAACACCCTCCTTTAAATAATCTGACCTTATTCCTTTTAATCGACCATTTGTTTGTTCCAACTTATTTTTTATTAGAGTTTCAACAATATTCCTATCACGCTTTATTTTACCAAGTTGTTCATTTGGTGAATTAAAAAATATTAATTTAAAATTATCATCATGATTATTAATAATTTTAAAACCATTTTCTAAAACTTTTAGCTCATCTAATAACCCATCTATTAAATCCATACCTATTACAGGTTCACAAGATAGTTCAAAAGCCATAAATCTCTCATCAAAATCGACAAGATTTAGGTTATGGGAAAAACCATTTGTTAAATAATCAGGCAGAGGCTCATTGATCATTGACATGCCATCATCATCAATTCTGATGCAAGTTAAGTGTGCATTTTTAAACCAAATAGTAATTTTTTTTATTTTAAAATATCTACATGAATCAAAAGGCGTTCCTTTTAGTGACAAATAAATCTGCTCAAAAGAAATATTAACATCTATTCCTTTTTGTATTAATAAATAAATTTTATTTGTAAACTTAAAGTTATCAAAATAAAATAAGGGACAAGCTGATAGCCCCTTATTACATAGAACATTAATTATATGATTAAGTTGAAACATAATTATTATAACTCATCAAACATATCTTCAATAATCGCACTCCAATCAGCTCTAGCTTTCTCTAACTGTCGTTTCCTTGTGTCGACTAAAGTTTCATCTTCCAGACGCGCCCATGCTCCAAGCATAACTTTAAATAATAATTTGTCTTTGTCTTCCATATTAGAAATAAAATCTTTATATACTTGGTGTTCTGTATTAATAACTAAGACCGTAATCCCTTGCAAATTTTCAACTTCAAAAAATGAGTGATCCGATGTTTGTGAATATTTAACACTGATTCTTGATTTTAATGCTTGCAGTTTATCTTTTTCGTATTTAGCTTCTTCAATATTATAACCATACTTATCTACTAATGCTTTTTCATATTCTTCATAATTAGCATCTTGAGACATAGTACGACCAGTGTTGACTTCATCCCTCTTAGCAAAGCCAGCATTAACAACTATACCCACTTTATCATCGTCAGTAGTTTCAATTAGTTTCGAGTTCTTCTTTGTTACATTCAATCCATTTAGCTTCTTTCGTAGATTATCTATTGCCGTTATAATCTTTTTTGATATGCTGACTAAAATTGCAGTATCATCTTCACCTGTACTTTTTAAATAATCTAATATTTCAGGGATATTTTCTAGCTTTTTTCCACTACCATCATAAAAATCATTATTTGAATAATCTTTTAAATTATGAGCATGCTGTTTATTATTTGTCACACCAAAAACTTCATCTAAAGATGGTGGTATATCAATTTCTAAACCTATCCACCTTTCTTTTTCTGCACCTTTTCTTTTATCGAAAAATTGATTAGTTATTAACTCTAACTCTCTACCTGAGCGCATAACAGACAAACCAAGATTTGCTTCACAATGTTTACCCCACTTACTATGACCAGCAGAACGTGAATCTTCAGACAAAATCTTTTCAATTAACTCTTGTCTAGCAATAGATGAACGAATACTTACAGTATGAATTTTATTATTGTATTCAATCTCTATTGTGAAATTTTCAGACTCCTCAAACAAAGTTGGAGACTCATCAGGATGTAAACCTGGGAGTTCATGCAATGAAGTTTCAGCTGTAAGATACAGAGGATCATTTGCTCTTATGAAACCATCATTAGACTGCCTTATAAAACTATTATTGTTGGAAAATAATGCATTATTTTTTTTGTTGCCATTTAAATCACAAACTTTAAATTGCACTGTACATTTACCGTCGGAAATAAATCGTCGATACATTCTACCTATTTGAAACTCGGATTTTTCAAATAAAGTTACTGATCGTTTCCACTTTAACTTATCTAAATTTGACCAGAGAACAATAGTGCCTGATTCCGGTAATATCCCATCAAAAGCAGCATCTAAAAGCTTCATTGAAATCTTTTTTTCTTGGGGTTCTGGCAAATCTCTATAAGTACCATCTATAATCTCTTGGACATCTAAGTAACTATAATTTACTTCAGCATTAACTTGCCAACTCCATACTTCAACCCTTTTACATTGTGAGACTGAAGCATTGGGTAATCCCATACCAAACTTACCCATTACCGACGCATCTTCATTAAGTACATTGCCATCGATATCTTTATCACGACCAGACTCACCAAAACCCAGAGCTGAAGCTAATAACTCTCGACTCATTCCGGAACCATTATCGATTATAGCTATCTCTTGAACATTTCGGTTAGAACCTTCAAAAAGTAATACTTCAGCTTTATTAGCACCAGCCTGTATTGAGTTATCAACAAGTTCAGCTATTGCGTAAGCCGTATCTTTATAACCGTTAGAACGTGCTGAAATAATGTACTGTTTAGGATTAACTAATGACATTTAAATATCCTTATTATTTTTTTTCGTTTCAAGTTCTGTCCACATCTCATTCCAATGTTTAAAAGCTAAGTTAACATTGTTAAAGTCTGATATCTCATCAATAACTGTATAAATTTTTGCTTTCTTGGGCGTTTGATCAGTATTACCGCGTATTGCTCGACCAATCATTTGTAAATATAAAACTAATGATTCCGTTGGTCTCGCTATCACTGCTACATTCGTTTGCGGGGCATCAAAACCTGTTGTTAACATTTCAACATTAACTAGTACATTTAAATCTCCAAATTTATAAGAGTTTATAATTTGCTCTTTTTCTTCTTGTGAAGTGTACTTACTATCGACTGATGCGGCCTTGACTCCAAGACAACATAATGCAAATGCTAAATTTCTCGCATGTTCAATATCACATGCGAATAAAATAACTTTAGCTTTATTTTTCTTTACTTCTTTTGAAACTGTTTTTAAAATCTTTGAGTTACGATTCTTTGAATTACTTAATTTAGAAAAAATTTCGCGATCAGTTATTGGTTCTGTATTTAAAGAGTCATATAAATCTATGTCGTCATAAGTTAACTCAATAAACTCAGGGTCAGCTAGATAGTTTTTATTAATTAGATATTCCATGGGTTGTGCAGGGGCAACATCCATAGTGATCTTATTATTACCGAACATTTCAGCAAGCGCTTGATTTTGTGGATCTAACTCAGGCTTATCATCTTTATAGACTCGTCCGGGTGTTGCTGTTAAGCCAATAAGCTTTGCATTAGGTGAATTTAGCAAAAATCTATCAACTAACTCTTTATACGTGGATGCTAGAGCACGATGTGCCTCATCAAAAATAACAAACGTTATTCGCTTATCGAACAAAGATACTGAATTACATGTTTCATTTTTATAATAAGAATGTAACTTTTGTACACCACCGACTATGAAGCCCCTGTGTAAACAATTTAGAGAAAATGTATTATTTTTATAGAATAAGCCACGTAAAATCTCTCTATTCCCTAGATAAGTCCAAGCTTTTTCAAACTCTTCAGCTGCTTGTTCACACAAAATATCTGAATTAGCTAACCAAAGTACCAATGCATCAGGTTTGGTCATTAAGTGCCTACAAACAATATGCATAGCTGTTCTTGTTTTACCTGCACCTGTAGGTAAGTGAATTACCGCACGATTATTTTCGCCTAACTCTATAGTTTTAAATGTTTTTTCTGATATTTCCACCTGGTAGGGATATAAACCATACTGTGGTTTAATAGATATTTGACCACGATATTGGTCTTTATAATTAGATGTCTGGTCATCGTGACTAAATAAACCTATCACTTCTAAAAAATGAGCATAAAATCGATCCGCATATTCTTTTAAACCTGCATAATGTTCTGCATCAATATCTTCGCGTGTTAAAATCTCACCGTTAATTTTATCAAATATTTCAATTATATACTTTATCGATATCCTATCTATGAAAAAATCACGTTTTTCTTTATCTGTAAATAATGCTGCAGGATTAGCGTTTGTTATTGCTTCGGCAAGTAAATCATGTTGACTATTTTCCTCATAGAAATCAGGAGTGATATTAAGTGTTTGTTCAAAAAATGTTAAAGATTCTTGACCTGCGAGTTTTTTCAACGCACTAAGTTTAAATTGACTAAGTATAGCTTTAAGCATAATGTCTTCCTATTTTTGCTTATCATCGATATAAATAAGCATTACATCTCCATTTGTATGCTTATCAATTATTACATAAGCATGTTATAGCTTGAGCAGTTCCGAATATTTTAGGTATTAACATTTAGAAATTAATCTCAAGAAGTGAATTACTTACAATTTCACTCAACCCTGACTCACCGGACCTTTCCAACAACTCTTCTACTGTTACCATTGCGGATTCTCTATAGTTCATTCTTAAATTTAATTACTTCGCTTCTATTACCTGGTACATATACTTCAACCTCATCAGTTGCATAAAGCTTTAAATATAAATAAAGGTTAATTTGTAAGTTTTTTACTTCTTGTCTGTATGGCCCTGGATCATCAGCTAGCACATCATGAAGGAGGCTTGATATTTGTCCAAACCCTAAATCTCGATCACTTTTGTTGTTTTTGATTTGTTTTTTTATCCACTGATAAGCTTTGCTTTGTTTGAATATTTTTTCCGCATCAGCATAGTTATCTTTTATATTTTCGATTTGAGCGAAAGAAAGTGATGGATTTAGCATGTATTCGTTAACCATTTTACCTGGTTGGCCTAACGGAAAATCTGATACAAATAACTCAGAAGAATTAGATAAAATTTCTTCTGGCCAGAGTACTGGTAATTGCTGATCTGTGTTCGAATTTAATTCCTTTAAAAAAGCATCCATTCTATCTAGTGTAACCAAAGTTAATGGAATTGCAGATTCAGCTATTTTAGTAATAAATATTTTTGATGCTTCACTAGCCTCAACACGGCTACAAGATTCTAGATTACTATTATTAACAATAGCTAAACCTTTCCCTGTTAAATTTGCACTACCATTGAATATTATCTCTTGATCAATTTGATAAATTTTCGCATGTAAATTGGATAAAGCTTTTACACTAAAACCATTATTAATACATTCGCGTAGTGCATTTATGTCACTTGCACCTTGAGCAAAATCATTAGGAGTAAAGCGGCCAATTAGTTCGACTTTCGGTTTGTTATGATAAGTCAAACGGCTCAACCAGCTTGTAGCTGGTTGAGTCATAAATGCTGAAATAATTGTGAGCTCTTTGCAATTAGGTAGAAGACGCTCTAACTGCATTGTAAGATCACTATTTGAGATCAAATTAGACATTAGAAATCATCCGTATTTTCATCTGATGGTTCTTCTAAAAACTCACTAATAACTAAACCCCATTCACGCCTAATCGAGTTCAAATAATTATGACGTTTCTCATCAGTAGTTTCATTCATAACACGGGCGAAACCTGCGATTGTTGTTTGCAATACCTCAAGCTCATCAGGACCTAATTTAGTAACTAATTTTTTATAAAAAACATGATTTGTATTAAGTAATACGAGAGTTAAACCTTTACTTGTTGATACATCAAAAAAAGCTTCTGAATCACGTGCGACATCTTCAATAAGAAATCGGTTTCCTGTCAGAATTAATCTTTCGGCTTTTTCCTCTGCTTCTTCTTGAGTCATACCACCAGTTGTTTTCAAGTGCTCTACAACATCTTCTTTATTCAATTCAATTTCTGAATTTTCATTTGTTTTATGTCCGGTTCTTTCGCGTACTGCAGAGCCTTGAGTAGCCTTCGACGCTGCACCTTCTGATACCGTTTTTGGATCATCGCCCTTCGTTGCTTTGCCTTCTACATTAATTGATTCAAGTGCTTTGGTTAGAGCGGACACTTGTTTTTTTATTACTGTAACAACTTTTAGTACCTGTAAAAGTGAATCTGAATTCTCTTCTAGATCACGCAAGTATTCTTGTTCAGAATCAAATCCCGCTTGACTAGAAATTGTTTTCATTTCATAAGGAATTAGTCTTACAGCATCTTGTTTGTTGTTAGTTACACCAAAAACAGAATCTAAATTAGGAGGAAAAGACACTTCTATGCCAATAAATCTACCTTTGCTTTCGCGCAATGCTGACGTTAAAAATGAGTCTCGAATAACAAGTTCTCTATTAGCTCTTACAATTGAAACACCGACATTTTTACTACAATGTTTCCCCCAAACAGTCCCACCAAGTTTACCTACAGTCTCTTTCAAAATGTAATTGGAGATATTTCTTTTTACCATAGATGTTGTAATCGTAACGTCATCACGTTTAGGATCTCCATTATCATCTAAATACTCAACGGAGATAATCTCCTGGTCCATTTGTTCAAAAAAAGCTTCATTTTTATAATGGCCAGGCAATTCAGATAGTGAAGTATTTTTCTTGAGGTACATAGGATCATTTGCTTTAAAAGTATCACGATCCCATACATCCAATCTATCAATACCTGCTTTTCTATATGTAATGCTTTCAATCTTAATATTTTCATCACTTATGAAATTACGATACATACGGCCAACAAGGTGCTCACAATGGCGATAAATTGATTTACCTGTTTTCCAGCTTAATCGATCAAGTTTAGACCAAATAATTAATGTACCAGAATCAGGTCTTTTACTAAAAAAAGCTTTTTCATATTGAATTGGGATTGCTAATTCTTTTGGTTCTGGAATGGTTTCAAGTGAACCACTTTTCATCTCGTCAACATCAAGATAGGTATAATGTGGATTGCCACCACCTTGCCAACTCCATACCTCAACTCGTTTGCACTGAGAGATAGAAGAATTCGGTAGACCCATACCAAATTTTCCCATACCAGCACTATCTTTTCTATGACTTCCACCACCGAATTGCATTGCAATTCGAAGGGTGTCAATATCCATGCCAACACCATTATCCCATAGCGAGATTTCTGTGACACTATAGTTCTTACGTTCACTATGCTGAGTTTCAATAAATCCTACTTCAACTCTTGTAGCCGTCGCCTGCAAACTATTATCGATTAATTCGGCAAGTGCATAAGCTGTATTGTTGTATCCGTTGTCCCGTAAAGACTCAATCACGGTTTCTGCACTTAAAAATCTATTACTCATCTTGTTCTTCCTTATCTACCCACATATCGTTCCAATAGCTAAACGCAATACTTACGCTTTGGAATTCTGGGATATTGTCCATGACTGTATAAATGTTGCACTCTTTATTGCCACCACTTTTATACCCCCTCATGGCACGTCCCGCCATTTGAAGATATTGAACAAGAGAGTTCATAGGCTTAGCTATAATAGTAACGTTTGTCTTTGGTGCATCAAAACCAGCAGTTAATACATTAAAGTTAACAAGCACCTGAATAGCACCACTTTTATATTGTTGAATTTTTGCTCGTCGACTTTCTGTTGTGTCATTTTTACTGTCTATTGAAGCAGCCTTCACGCCTTTGTAGGCAAGAGCTGACGCTAGATTGATGCCATGCTCCACGGTGCATGCAAAGACTATTATTTGTGCACCATTATTACATTCGTCAATTATGGTTTGAATAATTTGTCTATTACGACTCATGTTATTTGCTAGTGTTTTCATGGTTTCAATACCGCCAGCATCTCTTAATTCATAAGCAGAGATAGCTGATGAATCATAATTTAGTGATTTAAAATTGGCTTTGGCTAAATAACCTTTATCGACTAAATAATCAATAGGTGACAAATATCCTGAAATTCTCATTGAAACTTTATTATTATTAAAAAAATTTGATAAACGTTCGTCTTCCTCCGATAGGCCATCGGCAGAATAACTACGTCCTGGTGTAGCTGTTAATCCTAATAAGTTTGCATGGAAGTTTTCATCACCAATAAAATCATCTACCACTTCTTGAAACTTTGGGGCTATGGCCTTATGTGCTTCATCAAAAATTACCAAGGTCACCTTTTTACATAATTCTTTGTATAATAGTTTTAACTGTCGAGAGTCGTTTTTTCGTAAACTTAAAAACTTGTGCAGTCCAGCCACAACAAAGCCTGAATCAATACCTCCTAAACTTTCATCGGAATTGGAATAAAATCCATATAACGTCGTAGCTCTATTCCCAAGAGATTGCCATGCCGTTGAAAATTCAGCATAAGCTTGTGAACAAAGCTCTTCTCTATCAGCTAACCATAAAACAACATGTTTATTAGATTGCCGTAAGTGTTCAGCAGCAATATTCATTGCCGTTCTTGTTTTTCCTGAACCCGTAGGCAAATGAAGAAGAACGCGTTTATGATTGTTATCAAACTCATTAAGCACTTGATTTGATATGTCTTGTTGATAGGGATATAGAGGATAATTGGGTTCTATTCGAGAAATATTTGTGAAATCTACATTTTGTTGAAGTCGACTCTGATAAACGTCAGACAAGCCAATTTTTTGGGCGAATTCAAATTGGTTTTGTTCAGCCCAGCTAATCGCTGCATCATAGTATTTAGGTGTTATTTGAGTAGGTGTGACATTAAAATCTGGGAATAAATCTAGTAATAAATTGGGGGATAACCTCTCAATCAATTTTTTACGCAGCTTATCATCAAAAACAAAATCGATTTGCTTTACATTTGCAACTACTGTAGCAAGACTTTTTTTATTGTAATTTGCATTTTCATTTATCTGGTTGTCTATCTCATCTAAATCAAGCGCAAATCGAATCGACTCTTTAGGCAAAAAACTTAACAGTTCGTCTTCTGAAAAGTTTGATAAAATCTTACTTAGCATTACAATCCTTTATTCTTCGGCAGCTAGCTGCTAAATCAATTCCTTGTCGATTAAAACAAGATCCCTTATAACAAAAAAACAACATAATTGTTCATTGTATTCATGAATTTACCGTATTGACTAGTTTACTACAATAAAAAAAAATATTTTAAAAAATGCACTGTACAAATGAACAGTCTTTAGGATAAAGTTCTTTCGTTATTTTGAAAATCAGGCTAGTATCGCCTCTGGACAATTTCTCCAGAGGCACTAATAAGCGATGAAAGCTAAGTTTACAGGTCATGACACTTTCCCTCTGCGCTATGGATGGCTATTCAAGGCAGTTAATCATTTGAATTCAAATGGTAAATTCTCAAGTTCTGATGAAGACAGCATTCGTCAATCGATAGTCGAACTTGGTGTTGGTAAAAATATGGTTAAAGCTATTCAGTATTGGGCTGAAGCTTCTAACGTGATTCATTCTGAACGATCAAATAATTCATTTACTCATTCTGTGTCACAAAATGGCGAATATCTTTTTGGTGGTGAAAGCTTAGAGGATGGAAGAGACCCTTACCTAGAACTGCCTGGCTCAATTTGGTTAGTTCATTTCTGGTTAAATTTTAATGTTGAACATTTGACGGCTTACCGTTACTTTTTTAATTTCGCAAATGTGCAACATTTTGAAAAAACAAAGCTCATCGCTGATTGTTTTGAAGATGCAAAAAAACTCGTTGATAGTGAGCTGGGTAATATTTCTACTATAAAGAAAGATATTGACTGCTTTTTGAATACCTATAGTAAAAAGCTCAAAGCTACTCCATCGAAAAAAAGTATCAACATAGATGAAGACCATTTTATTTCACCTTTGTCTGAATTAAATTTGATACAAGATAACGGTGGCGGTTTTTACATTAGTAACCTCGCTGAACGTCCTGAACTGCCGATCGAAATATTTACTTATGCCCTGCTTGAGTTTTTTAAAACTGAAACTGTAGATTCTAAAGTCAGCACTGTTGATTTCGACTCATTATTGAGTAAACCCTGCTCACCCGGTCGGATATTCCGGTTGTCTGAATCAGGATTAGGTCAAAAACTCGATGAAGTTCAGGGCTTTACTGACAACAATATTTCATGGGTCGATTCATTAGGATTAAGGCAAGTCAACGTTTCTGAATATGCAAAGACCAATAGCACTCACTATTTGAATCAATATTATGGCACTAAAAATGACTGAATCACTCATAACTATCAACCAACGTTATAAAAGCTCTACCCGTATTGATGGTGATAGCGAAGATTTACGGTCCTTTATTGACGATTTTATTCTTCATGGTACCGCCGTTAATGTGCTTGATACCGTCAGTCGCGAATACGATGCTAATGCACAAAGGGTATATACCATTACAGGGCCTTATGGTTCAGGTAAATCTACAGTCGCGTTGTTTTTATCATGTTTATTGTCTACTGATACTAAGTTACGCGATTACGCTACCGAAAAGTTACAATCATCGCCGATCCTCTCGTCCGAATTTCAGAAACGATTTGCAATCAACATTGGTTGGAAAACAGTTAAGCATGTTTGTGGTTTAGAATCGCCAGCAAACAGTATTTTACTAAGTTTGTATATTGCACTTGGTATAACTCACGATGTGAATAAAATTACAGACTTAAATGATGATGAATGTCTTTCTGAAATTAAACAGGTTCTTTCTTCAACGCAAAGCAATGGTGATGGCGTATTAATCTTACTAGATGAAATGGGTAAGGCTTTAGATTATCAATCACGCGCTAATAAAGATTTGCATTTATTTCAAGCATTAGCTGACGTAGTACAACAAGCTAGTCGTCCTGTGTTGATGATAGGTTTCTTACATCAAGCGTTTTCTGATTACGCTAAAAATAAAGATGCAAAAACGCAGCAAGAATGGAGCAAAGTTCAGGGACGCTATCGAGATCTAAGTTTTAATCCATCAATTGACGAATCATTAATCCTCGTTGGTGACTCCATAACTCGCTCAGCTGAAATTTCATCAAAAATAGAAAACAAGTATGCAAAGTTAGTCAATGCTGTCAGTAGTGCTTTCGCTAGTCAACATCGAAATGTTGATGCATTAACCAATACTCTACCACTTGATCCTATTGTTAGTTTACTTCTAGGTCCTGTTTCAAGACGCCGTTTTTCACAAAATGAGCGTAGCTTATTCGGTTTTCTCGCATCACATGAGAAGTATGGTTTTCGTGAGTTTCTAGAAGATAACTATACACAACCTCAAGATGACCTAGTTTTATACAGGCCAGAAATGTATTGGGATTACCTTCACCATAATTTGCATCACTTAATTGTGACATCGCATGATAGTAAAGCATGGTTGGAAGGTTGTGATGCTATATATCGTGCGGAGCAAAAAGGTAGTGATCTTCATGTTTCAATAACGAAAGTTATTGCACTATTAACTATTTTTGGATTTCATCATCAGCTTCATGCAAAGAAAGATTTCATAAAACACTATTTTGTGTCTCGTGGGTTTAAAAATAGTGAAATTGTTGCTGCATTAGATGATTTACAAACATGGACTGTCATTATTTACCGACAGAAACATGATGCTTTATTTGTTTTCCAAGGTAGTGATATCGATATCAACACATTGATAAGTGAGCGTGTCGAAGCAGTTAGTCAAGGTGTTGATTGGACAACGGTTTGTGATTTGCCGCAAAATATATTAGCGACGGCACACTATCACAAAACTGGCACGATGAGATGGGCAACAACTAAGCTCATCAATAAAGTCGAAAAATCTTTACTTGAACAGCTCAATACTGAACCGAAAACAGGCGAGGCTTTCCTTACGTTTGTTTTATCGGTATCACCCGCTGTGACGCAAATGTTTAAAGAAATTGCATCAAATCCAGAAAAATTAGGTCATTGCGTTATCGGTGAGTATGACGATTTTAGTATTCTACAAACAGCGGCCATTGAGCTGATCGCACTTAAGCAAATCCTTAAAGATGAGCAGAAAATTACACATGACTTGATCGCCAAGAACGAGTTAGAAAACCGCATCATCTTTGCACAACAAAATGTAGAAAAAGAACTGCAACATATCTACAAAAATGCACAGTGGACGCATTGGAATAATCCATTACCCCCCTCATCTCCTCTGACTTCATTGGCGTCTGTAATTGCAGAAGAAATCTATCACAAAGCACCAATTGTAATTAATGAGTTAGTTAACCGCTCTAAACCTTCTGGTAGTGCAAACAGTGCAATTCGTAAATTGATGAATGCAATGTTTGTAAATGGGGACCAAAAAGATTTAGGCTTCGATGAAAATAGCTTCCCTCCAGAGAAAGGCTTATATCTATCGTGTTTAAAGAGCAAGGGTTGGCATAATTATACTCCTGAGGGTTATTTATTTCCCAAAACATGGAGTAAAGAAACCATAGATGCTAATCCAAAGATGTATGCACTTTGGCAAGATGGTTTTGCTTTTATAAAAAAGAATTCAACCACAGCACATGTATCCATCGCACAATTATATGAACGTTGGATGTTGCCACCTTTTGGCTTAACAACTGGGCTTTGTCGCATCTATGGATTAGCGCTGTTAAAGTCACTTGAAGGACAAATCGCTTTTTATGATTGGGATTCTACTAATCAGTTTATTTTTATTCCTGAATTAGATGAGGAATTGGTTAATAAAATCTATAAGCACCCACATGAAGCTGCGGTACGATATTTTGAAATATCAGATATTCAGAGTCATTTGTTAGATAATTTAGCTCAAGCTACAATTGGAAATACTAAGACTGACAGTGCTATTTTGAATATAGCAAAACACATTGTTGGAATAGTCCATAAGCTACCATCTTGGGTTAAAAAAACTAGTGGAGAGAGCTTTAGTGGTAGCCAACAAAATGGATTAACTAAAGAAGCAAGAGACTTTAGAAACAAAGTCATTGGCGCTAGCGATCCTTTTAAACTTATCTTAGAAGATTTGCCTGCTGTGTTTGGTTTTGACAAAAACGACCCTGCTTTAGAAGATCAATTGGGTTATAAACTGAGAACTGCAATTGAAGATTTAAGCGCTCAAAATGATATTTTATATAATGGATTCAAACAAATAATCATTGAGACGTTAGGTGAAGAATTTAATAACAATCTCAAAACACGT
The DNA here is from genome assembly GCF_040310145.1 of Shewanella sp. S1-49-MNA-CIBAN-0167. Taxonomy (NCBI): domain Bacteria; kingdom Pseudomonadati; phylum Pseudomonadota; class Gammaproteobacteria; order Alteromonadales; family Shewanellaceae; genus Shewanella; species Shewanella sp. S1-49-MNA-CIBAN-0167. Next base: position 92,005 of record NZ_JBEOPO010000002.1, read on the forward strand.
TGTAAATTTGTTGAGGGCATAGCCAAGCGACCTAATGTCAAAGAGCTCGCTAAACGAATAGGTCAGTGCATTAATAATCCGAGTAAATTTGAATTTGTTATTAATCTTGCAACGGGTGCTCCTGAACGAAATTGGACCGACAAACATCTGCGTAACGGCTTAGATGAACTGCAAAATTTATGTGTTCAATTCAGACGTATTGAGTCATTTGGTAATTTACAAACCAAAGGTAGTTCAAAACCTCTGGCATTCATCACTACCAATAGTGAAGGTAAGCATCAAGAATTTGGTGGATTTATACAGTACGATTTAGAAATGGATAGCGACGTTTTGCAAGTTGTAGAAAAAATAAAGTCGTCTTTCTCTGATTTATCTAAAGAGAAACAATTGGCCGCTTTAACTAACATGCTAACAAATTTGATGGAACAAAGTGAAAGCGTAACAGAGGTTGTTAATGACTGAAAAAGTTAAACATGTTCTAGGGTTGTCTGGCGGCAAAGACAGTAGCGCCTTAGCATTATTTGTCAAAGAAACGTATCCCGAATTAGAAGTTGAATACTTCTTTACTGATACCGGCTACGAGCTACCAGAAACCAACGAGTTTATTGATAAACTTGAAGAAAAACTGGGTTATATTCACCGTTTAAATGCACGATCATTAAACAATATTGAAGGTCGTGGCGAAAAAGACTTTGCACACTTGCTAAAAGAGCACGGTAACTACCTGCCCTCACAACGTGATCGCTGGTGTACCGTGCAAATGAAACTAAAACCATTTGAGCAATGGTTAGATAGTTTTATTAAAGACGGTTATAAGATTAAAAACTACGTCGGAATTCGAGCTGACGAGCCTGAAAGAACGGGATACATGACCATAGAGAAACCTATTGAGTCTGTATTCCCTTTCAGAAAACATGGCATTGTTAGAAGTGATATTGAAAATATCCTTCAACGTAATGGGTTAGATCTTCCTGAATATTACAAGTGGCGTTCACGTTCGGGTTGTACTTTTTGCTTCTATCAGCGAAAAATTGAATGGGTAAAGCTGATGGAAAAGCACCCTACTTTATTTGAAGAAGCGAAAGCTTTTGAGAAAGGTGATGATAGTAATAGTACTACCGGTGAGCGCTTTTATTGGATGGGCCAAGGTCAACCTCTTGAAACTTTAGAAGATCCAGAAGTACAAAAACGCATCATTGAAAACCATGAGAAAAAAGTTGCTCGTTTTAATAAAAAGAAACGTAGCAATGCTTTGTTAGGTGATTTTGGTGGTGTATGTGATTTTGGGGAACTAGACGACATATACGATGAAGCCGAAGGTGGTGGAGCTTGTGTCACCTGCTACAAATAAATAAAAAGCGACTATCTAGTCGCTTTTTTTACAGCTTTAATAAATGTATCTATTTGTTCAAACGTCACATCAAGTGGAAAACTAAGTCTAATAGTATCTTCAGCTTGTTCACGCGTTAAACCTAAAGATGTTAATACATGTGAAGCTTCGATTTCTTTTGAAGAACAAGCTGAGCCTTGTGCTAGGCTAAGTTTTTGATCATTATCGCGGATCATTAACGCTACGTTGGTATTCAATAATGTTAAGGATAAACAATGAGGTAAGATTTTAGTTCGACCATTTATTTTAAAGCCAATCCCTTCATTAGTGAGCCCTTCAATTAAGTACTCTTTTGTGCACATTTCAGAAAACAATTGGTAATATTTCGGGAAAAAATCAATAGCGGTGCCATAACCGATAATCAACGGCGCAGCAATTGTTCCTCCTCTTAAGCCTTGCTCTTGACCAGCGCCATGAATAACCGGCAAAAGCTTTCTATGGCGTAAATCTCGTATGTAGATCGCACCAATGCCTTTTGGACCACCGACTTTGTGAGCGGAAAATGACATGACATCTATATTAAGATCATCGACATCGATCTCTGTTTTGCCATAACTCTGCGCTGCATCTGAGTGGAATATAACTTTGTTTTCAGAACACAATTTACCAATTTCACCAATCGGATTAATTGTTCCTAATTCATTATTAACGTGCATGATTGACACTAGAGCCGTTTTTTCGTTAATAGCATCCTTGACATCATTTGGACAAATAATGCCATCCACATTAGGTTTAATATAAGTGACTTCAAAACCAATCGATTTAAAATAATCACATATCGCTAATACACACTTGTGCTCAATTGTGGAGGTGATTATATGGTTTTTGCCTGCAGGGATGTCACCACTTAACAGTAAGCTTTTAAAAGCGATGTTATTTGATTCTGTTGCGCCACTGGTAAACACAATTTCACTTGGGTAAGCACCGATTGAATCCGCTAGTTTTTCTCTTACTTGATCAATTTCCTTCTGGACAATAGACCCCATCAAATGACTGGATGCTGAATTTGCATAAAATGTCTCAAACGCATTCATCAGAGAAATTTTAACTTCAGGCAATAGAGGATATGAGGCTGCGGTATCAAAGTAGATCATAAGAGTATTTATCGGTAAATTATTTGTTTAAATATTATCACATGTTGAACTCTAGGATTATGAAAAATTTAATAAAACATACCAATCTACCAGCATAATTTTGGTGTTTATTATATTGAAAAACCATCATCCGCTTTGCTTATAAAACTATATACCTAAAGGTTCAAAATATTCCATCATCGCTTGATATATTTCATGGCAGCGCTGCGCGCCAGAATAAGCGTCATGTTTAACAAGTGCCGAGTCAATGGTGCTTTTGACTAAGTATGGATTGGAGATACTGGCATAATCCTGCGAATACATTTCAATGCAGGCTTCAACCAAAATACGCGTGCCATCATTTAGGTAGGTTTGCCAAAGTAATGGCAGCGTTTATGTTTATCGAGTGAGATGGAGCGACGCACATAGTCGTGCGGTTCTTTGCAGTGGCAACTCTATGAATGGCGGTAAGAATCGAATTAGAGATGGTGATTTATTGTTATTAGAACGCGTTACACCCATTAAACTGCCCTTTATTACTTTCTGCTAATACAAATTGATACACAAATTATTACGTGTAACGTTAACAAGTTGTTAATATGCTTTGTAAAATCGAGTCTTTATCGCTCGTATGCTTTTTAAGCTATGTGCAAACAGACGTTTAAGCAGAGAAAGGGCTGGCTATACCTAGTGCTATTCCTAGTGCTATTCCTAGTACGATGCAAAATAAACAATGTCGGCTCCTAACAATAACAACCAAGGATTTTTACAAATGGCCTCGCCTTTAAAAAATAATAAAATTAATGCGATTAAGATCGCCCTTAGCCTAAGCTTAGGAGCCTCGGTTCTTTGCCCTGCTTTTGCCCAAGACACGCTGATCTTAGCCGATGCTTATATCGACGTTGCTAAAGGTAAAAGTGTTAATGATGCTGCGATTATCGTATCAGACAATCAAATAATTAAGGTTACCACCGCTGCAAACATCACCAATAAAGCCGATTACAACTTGGTCGATCTCAAGGGTAAAACGCTGGTGCCTGGGGTAATGGATATGCACGTGCATTTATCTGGCGATGCTGAAGATAACTTTTTAGAGTCGATGAATTATTCAGTGCCAAGACAAACCGTTAAAGCGGTTAAAAATGCCCAGAAAACCTTACTTGCAGGCTTTACCACAGTGCGAGACTTAGGCGCATCGGGTTATTCCGTCATTGCTACTCGCGATGGAATAGATGCTGGCGAAATTCCTGGGCCACGCATTTGGGCTGTAGGACATGCAATTGGCATTACCGGCGGACATTGCGATGATAACTTCCCCGCACCAGAAGCCCACGCTAAAGCTCAAGGTGTTGCCGACGGCCCTTGGGAAGTACGCACTAAAGTACGTGAAAACATTAAATATGGTGCCAATGCGATTAAAGTCTGTGCTACTGGCGGGGTATTTTCTAAAGGCACCCAAGTTGGCGCCCAGCAAATGACCTATGAAGAGCTCAAATCTGCAGTGGATGAAGCCCATCTGCGCGGCCTTGTTATCGCCGCACATGCCCATGGTACTAGCGGCATTAAAGATGCGATACGCGCGGGTATCGACAGCATTGAACATTGTAGTTTTATGGATGATGAAGCCATTAACATGGCATTGAAAGCGGGCACTTATTTGTCTTGCGATATTTACAACACTGAATACACCCTCGCCTTTGGCGCGGCCAATGGCGTACCAGAAGCCAATATCAATAAAGAAAAACAAGTGTCACAAGCCCAGCGTGACAGCTTTAGAAAAGCCGTTAAGGCCGGCGCCAAGATGGTGTTTGGTTCAGATGCGGCTATTTATCCCCATGGAGACAATGGTAAACAGTTTTCACGCATGGTGACCTTTGGTATGACGCCTATTCAAGCCCTGCAGGCCGCGACGGTAAATAGTGCCGCACTGCTAAAACAAGATAATGTAGGCCAGATCAAAGCGGGTTTCTTGGCCGACATTATCGCCGTAGACGGCAATCCGCTGGATAACATCAGCTTAATGGAAAACGTCACCTTTGTGATGAAAGACGGCGTGGTTTATAAAAAACAGTAAACCATTAGCTAACAGGCCATTCTTTATAAACAATGAGTTTTGAGCAATTAGTTTTGAGCAATTAGTTTTGAGTAATTTGTTATAAGCAAGCCATTAGCGCTGTTTTTCAAGCTAGATATAAGCTATTCATTATGGGTCGTTAGCAATAAGCTTCGATTCCTTTACCAATCTAAAACGCCAAGGCCTAGCTATTAAGCTGGGCCTTTTTTATTATCTAAACTTGACATGTACTTACACGATCTCATGACAGTGATCATTTCGGTTCAGGCTTATCTAGCTCAAGGCTATTCGATTCAAGACTGCTTCTTCCGCTCAAGGCTATTCGATTCAAGACTGCTTCTTCCGCTCAAGGCTGTTTATCTCATTCGAGACTGTGCATTCAACTCTGGGCGATTATCTCGCTTAAGGTCTTTTATCTCGTTCAAGACTGTTTTAGCCGTTCTGCTTATCAAACGCTATTCCCAAAGGTTCAAAATATGCCAATAGAGCTTGGTAAATCTCAGCACAATGTTGTCCGTCTGGATAAGCGCCGTGTTTGGCTAAGGGGGAGTTGATAGTGCTGTTGACTAAGTAAGGGTTGGATATATCGGCATTGGCTTGTGAATACATTTCAATACTGGCTTCAAAGGCGCGAGCCATCATTTCGGTAGGTTTAGCAAAATATTGGCTGCGTTGCAGTTTGTCTAATGCGATTGAGCGCCGCACGTACTCATGTGGTAAGGAAGCATGTGATGAGGATACATCTGGTAAAGAAGCATCGTGTAATGAACCGTGTGGCTCTTGGCTGCTGGCATTCAAAAAGGTGATTTCGAATAACTTAGACAATTGCTGATTCAGCGGATGAGCAATTAACGATTTGTCGGCAAGCCAATGATCGGTGGCACAAGCATATCGATTAGCAGCGCTCATGTAGGCATCTGGGCTCAACAGACTGTCATCAATAAACATTTTGTCGGCAATGTAATGATCGAACGCATGCCAAAATTCGTGGGCTAACGCCCCTGCTCCGGCATTTTTAGCTAAGGCTAGCTCACGATATGCTGGTGAATAATGTGCCTGAACCCCCTTTTGGCCACCATGACCAAAGGCAAAGCGTAAACTGCCACGTAAGCCAATGAGCTCAGGTGGCACGCCTAGAATATTGGCTAAGTCGGCTAACGAATCAAAAATTAGATTTGCCGCAAGCGCAGACTCTTCTCGATTAACCCATTTACCGACACGGATATGCTGCAAACCAAAGGTATGCTTGATGTCGAGAAAACTGACCGAATCGCCATTACGATAGTCAGGCCCTATACGTTCAAAATGACGTTGATGATTAAGCAAAGAATGATGTGAAGCCAAACATACCTCGAAGTAAAACAAAAAAAGCATGCTGAGTTTACAACATGTGCATACCATGTCTATAGCGTAAACATGCCGAAAAGCGGTCTAAAGAGCAGTCCAAATGACGGCACTATACTCACCTTAACCAAAAGGCTTAGCCTCACATAATAATCGAATAAATATTCTTGTTTATGCAAAAATAAAAGTCTTACCCGGCACAGATTTTTAACTTCCATTCATTTAAATGCATATTTACGCATTGTTGCGTGAAACTGTTTAAATAAAAACCAATATATAATCAGTAGGTTAATTTATTGGTGCATATTACGTCCACCAGCACTAGATGGATCGTATACATTACGTCTCTTCATTACGTCTCTACATTACGACTCTACATTACGACTCTTTATTGCGACTCTTTATTGCGATAGCCTAAAGAGTAAACAACAGTATTGGGGGGGCACTTAAGTATCACTAATTGAATTCCTATTTAAGCCTGTTCGCAGTACGATGGTTTAAATTTAATTTTTTATGGCGGATTTATGATTTATACCACGGCAGAAACTATTCCTGGCCGGGACGTTATGGATGGTTCGTCCAAAATAATGACTTTGGGTACTGCTGTTAAATTAGGGACGCGCTGATAAAGTGGCCTGAAACTTAACTCATAACTTAGCTCATAACTTAACTCATATTAATCGTGCTCGCGTAGAATAAATGCTGAGCTAAGAATTTATCACTATTTTTATAACGCTGCTTGTGCCCGCGTTTTATGCCGAAGTGCCACTATTCATCAAACATACCTAATAGGTGACTTTATGATTAGAAATATTTGCTTAGCCGTTGCCGTCTTATTCGCTTCGACTCATGCTTACGCGTTAGAGAGCCTTATCACTGTTGAAAGCCATTACTCGGCCAAAGAAACGGCAGATAGGTTTGAGACAATCATAAAAGATAAAGGGTTTACGGTTTTTTCCCGAATTGATCATCAAAAAAATGCCGCCGCAGTGAACTTAGCACTGAGGCCAACTGAAGTGATAATTTTCGGAAATCCTAACATCGGTACCCAATTGATGCAGTGTAACCAACTTGTCGCAATTGACTTGCCACAAAAGGTATTGATTAGCGAGGATGTTGATAACAAGGTTTGGCTGTCGTATAACAACCCGAAGTACATTAAACTGCGTCATAATATTGCCGGCTGCGATAAGGTTATCAACAAAATATCGGCTGCTCTCAATACATTAAGCATTGCTGCAACGTCCAAGTAGTTACTTCGCAGCTGGTCATTTGAGCTAAGTCGTTTGAACAAGTCGTTTGAGCAAGGTAGTTCACGCAAGTATGTTGAACGCCCATTTACAGCCACCAGCTTATGAATTCAGAGCAAGTATACGAGGAACAAGCAGAGCATGACAATGATCACTCAGCCATTGTGGTTGATCGTAATACTGCCGCATTGTTGGTATTACTCTATCTATCGCAGCACAGAATAAACATTTCGATTTACATCCACAATGGCACAACGACAAGATAATATTTATCAATGTTTTACATCTATATTTTGCATCTATATTTATCAGAAGAAGTTATCAGAATAATTAGATAAAACAATCGATTTAGAGGTTTTTAATGAATAGTGAAGTGGTATTAATCACCGGTGCGAATAGAGGCATTGGTCTAGCGTTAACAGAGCAATATCTTGTCAACGGTTGCAGCGTCATAGCGACCTGTAGAGATGACGCGACAAAGACTGATCTTATGTCTTTAAAGGCTCAGTTTACTGACAAATTATTCATTGAATCGATGGATATCACGAGTCCTGAAACAATCAATCGCTTAGCGAATAAGCTCCGTCAGCAAAATATTAGTCTCGATTTAATTGTTAATAATGCGGGCTTTTTAGATCGAGATAATCACAGTATCCATGCTATCGATTATGCTGACGCTGAAATGTGTTTTAAAGTGAATGCGCTCGGGCCATTATTTTTAACCCATTGTTTACTAACTCTATTGAATAAAACACGTTTGTGCAAAATAGCGATTATCTCGTCTTCTAAGGGATCGCTATCACAACCACAAGGTGTCGATTGGTATGGTTACCGAATGTCTAAAGCCGCAGCCAATATGCTAGCCATCAATTTATCGACTGAACTTGTTGATGATAATGTCGCGGTGGTCTCTGTTCATCCTGGCTGGGTGCAAACTGAAATGGGCGGCAGCTCTGCACAGGTAAAGGTTAATGATTCCGCGCTTAGGATTATCAAAGTGATTAACAATTTATCTATTCACAATACCGGTCAGTTTTATGATGTTAGCGGTGAGCAACTGCCGTTCTAATCAACCCGTCAATCCGTACAACAAATCACTAATCTTTATGTTGGTAATTCGTTTATACCTTGGGTCGAAATTTGGGCGTCTGTTAGTGCGCAAATATGGTGCTGATGATGTTTGTGTTACGCAAATAACTAACAAATTGACCGATATACACCTAAACATTAGATAATGCGCATTGATGTTTGCCCGCGACATGCATTAAAGGTTTAAATAGAGAAGATATTGTTTTAACTTGTTTATCCTTGATATTGTTATGATGTCTGTATGTTAACCAGCATAGATTGGTAACATTAATTAAATCGACAGTTCATTATATTGACATTAACACAATTAAGATGTTGTTTATCTTTCCCTGCCGCATAGCGGCTTAATTCAACAAACCCTTAATGTTGACTGGTAACGCGCTGTATTGGTAATGCTTTGACAGCAAATCAATATTAAAGCTTATAGCAGGCTGGGTAACTCCTTTTTCAAAAATTCAATAAAGGATAACACCTTGATAGAGGAGCTCGTTCCGCGATAGCACACCGCACTGATTTCTCTTTTTTCATCAATTGTTTGATCTTTTAATACCTCAATTAACTTGCCGCTATTACGATCTGCTTTGGTCATAAAGTCAGTGATACACGCTATACCTGTGCCAGACAGGGTCATTTTTCTTAACACTTCACCACTAGAAGCTACAACACGGGGAGAAACCCGAAGGTTGTGGCTTTTACCATCTTCAATCGGCCATGTGTTAAGGATCGAGGGGCCTTCAAGACCGAGTAATATGTGATTGTTTAAATCTTCTATTGAGTTAGGAAAGCCATACTGACGAAGATACTCTGAGCTGGCCAATAAACGTCGTTTACTCGAGCCTATGTGAGTAACTTGATAGCTATTTTCAGTCAGTGGCGCGACGCGCAGCGCAATATCTACTTTCTTCTCAATAATATCAATTATCTCTTCGTTGTTTTGTAACTCAATATTGACCTGTGGATATTGGGTTAAATACTTCTTTAGAATGGGGCTGATGAGGTGAACTAATACCGGTGATGCACCATTAATCCGTAAGGTACCCGATGGCGTCGCACCATTAGATCTAAATTCATCCTCAATGTTGTTCACTGATGCGGTGATCTCTTTGGCGTGGGCGAGTAACTTCAGTCCATCCGCAGTAAATTCAATCTTTCTGGTGTTACGCATTATTAATGATGTACCGAGCTTAATTTCTAATCTCGACAGGCTGCGGCTGATTGTTGACGGCATGACACCAATATCAACAGAGGCACAACTTATAGAACCTGAATTATAGACAGCCAATAAAATCCGCAGCTCGTCTAAGGTTACGTACTCATTCAACATCTTTTCTTTTGTCATCGGTGTAACCTATCGAGTATGTCTACCCTATCAAGTAATTAGGCCAATCGCATGGATTGGCCTATGTCTGTTATCTTAGAAGTAGTAGCCAAGATTGATGTTTACTTTTTTGTCCCAATCGCCAAAGGCATCTTGCAAGCCAACATGATTACTACGTGAAGACCAAAGCATGTTCTTGCCCACAATAAAATCGAACCAGGCAAAGAGTGGCCCGTTTGCAACACTGATACCGGTAACGTTCTGATAGCTATTATCGAATTCGTCTTGCTCAGGCATCAATACGTTAAAGTCGTTGTAGATTTTTAAATCACCCCAAGCAGAGGTAAGCTTTCTGGATACATTGACGGTGACTGCAGAGGCTTCTGATGCAATCTCATAAGCTCCACCGCATACGCTCATTGCCACGGCATTTTGATCCGATGTGGCGGTATCAAATTGGTACTTCAGGTACTGAGCCTGCACATTCCACGCATCCATTGTACCGTCATAATGAACGGCATATGCATAACGATTGTCATTATTACCGGTAGCATTGTCGTACATTTGCCCATACTCAACCGATGCACCAATAGTAGATTTTATACCAAAAGTGTCAACAAAGAAGGATTGACGCAAGTTAACTTGATTTGACTCCTCTGCGGTGTACTCGGTGCCATTAATATTACCAGTGTAAAGATCGGCTGCGAACCGATTGGTTAATGATGCAGAGTTTTCAGCACCTTTGAAGAAAGCCACATCGGTGCGGTAACCATCGCCATCGTACTGAACAGAAAAACCGCTATCGTAGTCATCTTCAAAGCCAACATAATACTGTAAACTTAGCCAATAACTGTTAGAAATATAGCCTATATTACCAAATGGAACCTTGGCGATGCCCGCTCTGATAGTCGTGCTTTCATTAGGGCTGTAGTAAGCAAAACCATGTTTAATCGCATCAAAATCAGCTCTCAAGCGATATTCCATAGAGACACCAAAATCGTCTTTTTCGCCGTTAAACGAAATTGCCGCAACCTCAAATTTCATATCACCGAGTTTATCTTGAGATGCATCGTCATAGTCCACATAAGCGTAATTTGCGCGCACCATGCCGCCAATATCATAATTATCTGCGGCTATGACTGGACTGCTTAACATTGTTGCGGTAGCAAGTAGGGTAAATATTTTTGTTTTGTTCATCGTTAATATTTCCATCAAGAATGTTGATGACCGCACTGAGTTATTAGTTTTTATGCGGTCAATTAGGTAAACCAACTCAATAAATTGGTTAAATAGTTAATGCCCGGCAGGGATATAGGCGCGCGATACATTGAGAACACATTGCGATTTTTGAGTGCCATAGTTGGCGATACACCAGTTACACGACAAACAGCGTGGCTTGTGGTTTGGATCTTGTTTCCAGTTGTTGGCTAGATTAGGCTCAGATAACATGGTTCGACCAAAACCAAATGCTTCAATATTGCTAACTTCAGCAAGGATTTTTTCCATTAGATGTGGTGAGCGATTGCCCCCAGTCACCATCATTGGAACATCAACATGTTCGCTGATATATTTAGCATCATCGGCAAAATAGGATTGGTCTTTCTCGTCCTGAAGCTCAGGATGAAACTCCCCCATTCCGCGCACTTTATTACCGCCACTGATATCCAATGCCGTAATACCACGCTTAACTAAGCCTTTAATGACAAATAGGTTTTCATCTTGAGTATTACCACCCGCTTGACTGCCTAAGTAATCACGGCCATGAACCTTGGCAATAATTGGATACTCAGGACCTACTGCGCCACGAACGGCTTCTAAAATTTCAAACGCAAACCGAGCACGGTTTTCTATTGGGCCGCCGTATTCATCGGTTCGATCGTTGTAGTAAGGGAATAAGAATTGACTCACTAGATAATTGTGAGCGAAATGCAATTCAATGGCATCGAAACCCGCTTTTTTAGCTCTGAGAGCGGCATCGATAAATGATTGAATGGCAAATTTAATGTCATCTTTAGTCATGACTTTATTTGGCACTGTGCCATAAATAGGGTGTGGCACTTTAGATGCGCCATAGACTACGCGGTGGTCAATACGATAGTCACTCTGTGGGCCAACCATTGCTAACTGTACGGCTATTTTAGCGCCATGATCGTGGGCATTTTTGACCACTTTTTGATATAAATCGATCTGAGAGTCATCATATAAGCCCGTACCCGCTTGGCCATATTGATCGTCCTTCATTATGTAAGTCAGACCGGTGATGATAAGACTAACTCCACCTTGAGCGAGTTCGCGATGGACGCGCATCAAATCTTCAGTAGGATCACCATCGACAGTGGCGCGATACTGAGACGTAGCAGAACGGATAAGTCTGTTTTTTAGGGTTAATGTGCCTAGTTTAACTTCTTCAAATAGTTTGCGTGTAGACACGGGAGCTGCACTGCTTGCATTACTACCAAATGCGACTGTGGTTGATGCGCTTGCAGCAGCAATGCCCATAAATTTTATTAATGTACGACGGTCGATACTCATAATTACCTCAATTCAAATTATTATTTATGGCAGCCGGAATTTGTGCATCCAGTTAAGCTAGGCTTGTCTTTACTTCTGGTCTTTTGCTCTTTGATATGACAAGACATACAGCGAGTTCCAAGATCACCCGGCAGTGCTTTACGACCATGAATGATGTTGAAGTAAGCGTTATCTTCAGACTTGTCTTTCTTCGCGGTAGAGTGACAGCTTGCACATTTGTAGGAGGTAAAGCTCATTGCGCGTTGTTCGTTTTGGTGATGGCATTGAGTACATTCCACTTGTGCGTGACGCAAGTGATCAAACGTAATCGGCTTGGATGTTTCGTGCATAGGTAGAATGGCTTGCGGTACTTCTTGTTTTACCGTCTCCGATAAGACGGGCATCGAAATAGCTGCAAGTAATATCGCAGCAATGGTTAATCTGGTTTTCATAATGCTTCCCAATGTTTATTTGACCAAAATATTTCATCACGGCTTCATTGATGCTTCAACGCAACTGGCGCAATACTCTTTTGCAGAAATAAATAACAAGCTACTATCCTGTTTTAATTAATAAAAACTAATTAATGGGACTGTGTATTATCGTGGGGAAATGCGCAAAAATGAGCGGTTTTTTCGAGGTTATTAGTGATGTTAAAGGCAGTTTGCACTTGTACTATGAGGGTGATCACATTGTTGGTTTTCTGTTTTTATATCATTTTTGAGGCAAAACTATTTTTGAAATTTTTGTAGCAAAGCATTTGATATTTCATTTTTCGAAGCCAATTAATAACAAAATATTATTAAAATGATAAACTATCATAATTTAATGTTCTCATTGTTTTAGCGTATATTGTTCCCATCGGCAATAACTCATCATCAATACGCACAACGTATACTGTTCCTTTCGAGTTCAGTGATGCGTTTTAATGTGACTGTCTATAAAGACGGTCTAAAGAGAGATTTATGAAATTTTTACACACTATGTTAAGGGTCATTGACCTAGAAAAATCAATTGAGTTTTATATCAATGTGCTGGGTATGAAAGTGCTAGAAAGAACCGAAAACAAAGACTACCGCTACACCTTAGTTTTTGTGGGTTATGGCACTCAAGCAGACAGCACCACAATTGAATTAACCTATAACTGGGATACCAATGAGTATGACCATGGTAATGCTTTTGGTCATATTGCGCTGGGTGTAGAGGATATTTATAGTGCCTGTAATGACATTAAAGCACGCGGTGGCAAAGTAACCCGTGAACCAGGACCGGTAAAAGGTGGCTCAACCCACATCGCCTTTATCGTCGATCCTGATGGATACCAAATTGAACTTATCCAAATTAGCAAGTAAAGAGGAATACAGAATGAACAATGCACTATTTCAACCAATACAGCTCGGTAAACTCTCTTTAAACAATCGTATTGTTATGCCGCCAATGACGCGCTCGCGCTCAACCCAACCGGGTAATGTCCCCAATGAGATGATGGCTGAATATTATGCTCAACGAGCATCAGCAGGTCTTATTGTTACAGAAGGCACCCAAATATCAGTAATGGGCCAAGGCTACGCATGGACGCCAGGTATTTATTCTGCAGAACAAATTGCCGGATGGCAGAAGGTCACTGAAGCGGTTCATGCACAAAATGGCATTATCTTCGCCCAGCTTTGGCATGTTGGTCGAGTGTCTCACCCTGATAATATCGGTGGTCAACAACCTATTTCGTCTTCCGCACTAAAGGCAGAAAATGTAAAAGTGTTTGTTGATAACGGTAACGAACCCGGTTTTGTTGATGTTGTCATACCACGAGAAATGAGCAAAGCTGACATTGAGCATGTGATTGGCGAGTATCGTCAAGCAGCGTTAAATGCGATTGAAGCCGGTTTTGATGGCATAGAACTGCACGCCGCTAACGGTTACTTGATTAACCAGTTTATCGATTCTGAAGCGAATAATCGTACCGATGAATATGGCGGCAGTATTGAAAACCGTTTGCGTTTTCTTGGCGAAGTGGTTGCCGCAATGACGCAGGCCATTGGCGCTGATCGTGTTGGTGTTCGTCTTGCGCCATTCACATCGCTAAATGGTACTGTTGATGCAACACCGATAGACACCTACATTGCCGCGGCTGTATTACTTAATAGCCTCAATGTAGTCTATATCCATGTGGCTGAAGTAGATTGGGATGATGCCCCAGAGACGCCAACAGTATTTAAAGATACGGTTCGCGACGTTTATAAAGGTGTGCTTATTTATGCGGGACGTTACAACGGCGAAAATGGATCTCAGGCCATTGATGCTGGTGTAGCAGATATGATTGGTTTTGGCCGACCATTTGTCTCCAATCCAGATCTGGTAAACCGTATTAAGCATAACTATCCATTAGCGTCTCACAACCCAGAGACATTATTTGGTGGTGGTGAACGCGGGTATACTGATTACCCCAAATACAGCCCAAGCTAATATAACCTCAGCTCAAGTTAAGGTTAACAGGTGAGCGATTCTAACCTTAGGTTGGTATCGCTTCGTGCCTATTTGCAGTCTATCACTCACGACATCTCTTTTGGTTTTCTCGTATCATTGCGACTGACCAAGAGCCTTGCCCCTTTTCCCATCCCTCAGCTGGAACTAACCGTTTAATGAAAACAGAAGCATTGCGCGGGAAAATATTCTTATTACTGGCCACAATGCTTGCTGCTGTGGGTTGGATAGCCTCCAAACTTGTTATTTTAGAGATGCCTGGAGAGATGTTTATTGCTGCCCGCTTCTTAATGGCGAGTCTGATTTTATGGCCATTTTGTTATCAGCAGATTTTTGCACTCAGGCCTAAGCAAATTGCAGCGCTTGGTGGCGTTGGCATAGTGCTAGCCGCTTCGATTGAAGTTTGGGTTCACGCCATTACCATTTCTAATACCCTCTCTGAGGGAGCTTTTATCATGAGTTTGGCGATGATTATTGCCCCGTTTATTTCTTGGCTATTATTCAAAGTAAAACCTAACCGCATGTTTTGGATATCGCTGCCTATTACTTGTATAGGCATTATGTTATTGACCATCACAACTGGCTGGCAAGTTGATAATAGCCAGTGGTTTTTCTTATTATCATCGGCACTGCTGTCATTGCATTTTGTGTTGAATAAGCGGGTCTTGACCAATATAAAACCGTTAACATCCATCTGCGTACAATTATTCATGGTTGGTATTGTAGGCAGTGTGTTTATGGCTGCGGTTTCACCTGAACGTTTTGAGATTAATGGTCATGTACTATTTTGGTTTGCGGTATCAACGGTTATCGCAACCAGTGTGCGTTATTTGCTCCAAACTGTCGGCCAGTTTAGCGTTAAAATTGAAACCGCTTCGCTGATCATGATTTTAGAACCCATTTGGACATTAATATTATCGATCAGCGTGCTTGATGAAGTGGTTGAAATGCAAAAGCTCATTGGTGGCGGGGTTATTCTGTTGTCACTGTTTATTTACATCAAATATTCTAAAAGTTAGCACCCTCACAATTAACACTTCTATTACAGAGGCTTAGCCGTTAACTCATCCTTAGCCTGTTCATCCAAATGCCTCCTTTGGATAAATGCTTAAGTGATGTCTGAGTCGTTGAATGTCTATTTGCACTCTCTATCTTTACTCTCATTGTTTCTAATTCCCCCGCTTGTGGTGTTTCCCCATTTGTTGTGTTCCCCCGTAGCAGCAAGATCGTTTTTTGGCCAACCTTGATGGTATCTACACAATCAAGTTTCGACACTATCACCCGCAGAAGTACCCGATGACAGGCTCTATATAATGAAAATCCGAGACTATTTGTCACGAATTCTCTTAAATAACATGATCAACATCAAAAATCTGACTTTAAGACCCTACTTATAGTGAGTAAATATCCCCAAGTTGATTTACATCAAAGCCGTTTTTTAACCGCGTTTTAATATTGATACCGATAGATTGCAACTATTTTTTAGCTATTGAGCTAACTTAAGCATAAGGTATCAACATGGACACACATGCAGCCCTTTATAAACAAGGCCAAGAACGCCTTGATTATTTGCGCCAATTTGCCCAACGTCAGCCCGTGTCATTAGAACAAAAAATGACCAATAGCGGGATAACTCGTAGAGACTTCATTAAATGGACCGCCTCGGTCACCGCAATGTTTGCCTTGCCCCTACCCTTTAGTACCTTGGTTGCCGAAGCAGCTGAATTAGCCGACAGAGTGCCGCTAATTTGGTTACATTTGGCAGAATGTACAGGCTGCTCCGAGTCGTTAATTCGTAGCGACTCGCCCAACCTAGACACCTTGATTTTCGATCATATCTCGCTCGAATATCACGAAACTCTGATGGCTGCCGCCGGTTGGCAAGCTGAAGAAAATCTAGAACACGCACTGGAAACCTATAAAGGTCGCTATTTACTGGCGGTTGAAGGTGCAGTCCCCACTGCCAATAACGGCACTTTTTTAACCGTAGGTTGTAAAGGCCACACTGGCTTGCACATTGTTAAAGAAGCGGCTGAAAACGCCGCGGCCATTATCTCAGTAGGTACTTGCGCAGCCTTTGGTGGTATACAAGCCGCTGCGCCTAATCCCACTGGTGCAAAAGGTGTTTACGAAGTCGTCGATAAGCCGGTGATTAACTTAGGCGGTTGTCCTCCGAGTGAAAAGAACATTGTCGGTACATTAATGTATTACATTATGTTCGGTAAGTTACCGGCTCTGGACATGTTTAATCGTCCTAAATGGGCTTATGGCGCTCGTGTACATGATAACTGTGAACGTCGTGGCCGCTTTGATGCGGGCGAGTTTGTGGAAGAATTTGGCGACCAAGGCGCAAAAGACGGCTACTGTTTATACAAAGTAGGCTGTAAAGGCCCTTATACCTATAACAACTGCCCTACTGAACGATTTAACCATCACACTAGTTGGCCTGTGTTAGCTGGCCATGGCTGTATGGGGTGTTCTGAACCGAATTTCTGGGATGATATGGCTGATTTTGAAAAACCACTCGGACGCCAACTTTTACATGGCGTTGATGCCACAGCTGACACCATTGGTGCGGTCATTTTAGGCGCGACCGTTGTCGGTATTGGCGCTCATGCAGTTGCTAGCGTCTTTGTTAAGCCTTTGGAGGAGTAATCATGAGTAAACGTGTCGTTATTGACCCTATCACCCGCATCGAAGGCCATTTACGTGTCGAAGTTGAAGTTGATGATAATAATGTCATTACTAAAGCTTGGTCTTCGTCGACCTTATGGCGCGGTATTGAGGTTATTTTAAAAGGCCGTACTCCAATGGATGTGGGCTTAATTGTGCAGCGTATTTGTGGCGTATGTACCTATTCGCACTATCGCTGCGGTACTGAAGCGGTAGAAAATGCCCTCGGAGTGAAGATCCCTCTTAATGCTAAATACCTGCGCAGCATTATGCAGTCATCGCTATACATGCATGATCATATCGTGCATTTTTACCATTTACACGGCTTGGATTGGGTGGATGTGGTATCGGCATTGAGTGCTGACCCAGCACTAGCCGCTCAAGTGGCGATGAAATATTCTGATGCGCCGATTGCTGCCGGTGAAGGTGAACTCAAAGCCGTACAAGCACGGGTTAAAGGCTTAGTTGAAACCGGAAAACTGGGGCCCTTTGCCAATGCATACTGGGGCAATGGTACTTATCGTTTTAGCCCTGAACAAAACTTGATTGCACTATCCCATTACTTAAAAGCACTTGAAGTACAACGTGTGGCTGCTGAAATGTTGGCTATTTTTGGCGGTAAATCACCACATCCACAGTCTATTGTTGTGGGCGGCGTGACCTCAGTACGTGACATGTTAAGCCCAGCGCGTTTACAAGAGTGGAAACAAAAACACGCTATTGTTCAAGACTTTATTGAGCGAGCTTATCAAGCTGATATTGTGATGGCGGCGGAAGCGTTTGGCACTGAACCGAGCGTGCTTGGTGGCGTGAATGTTAACAGCTTCATGAGTGGTGAAGATTTTATTACCTCCGATGGTGAATATTTATTTAACCAGGGTGTGATTTTAAACGGCGATTTAGCCAATGTATTGGACATTGACCCGAGCTTAATTAAAGAAGATGTTACCCACGCTTGGTATAAGGCTGATGGCCCTCAACATCCGTATGAAGGAACCACCATTCCTGATTACACCGGCTTTATTGAACGCGACACTGTGTATGGCAAGTTGCCGACCATTGATGGTGATGGTAAATACACTTGGGTTAAATCACCGCGTTATCAAGACGAACCGATTGAAGTGGGTCCATTAGCGTGCTTATTAGTTAACTATGCTCGCGGTAATCAACCTGTGGTCAATGCGGTAGATGGTTTATTAGCTCGCACTGGTTTGCCGCTTGAAGCGCTATTTACCACCTTAGGTCGTACTGCTGCACGCATGTTACAAACCGTGTTAGTCGGTCAAGCCAGTTTACAAACCTTTGATGCCTTACTGATTAATATGCAGTCGGATGAATCAACTTACGTTAAACCTGAGATTGATTCAGATCGCGTTTATGAAGGTTATTCGATGATTGAAGCACCTCGCGGTACGTTAAGTCATTGGATCCGCATTAAAGATGGCAAAGTTGAAAACTACCAAGCTGTGGTTCCCACTACCTGGAATGCAGGCCCTGTGGATGCTAACGGTAAAATGGGTCCCTATGAAGCCTCGTTGATTGGTTTGAAACTTGAAGATCCAACCAAGCCATTAGAAGTCATTCGCATTATTCATTCCTTTGATCCTTGTATGGCGTGTTCAGTACACGTGATGGATTACAAGAAACACACTTTAGGTCAATTTAAAATTGATCCAAATGGGTTTTAATCAGAGGTAATAGAGTAGGAGGGATAAAAGTATGGAACATATTGCAACCCATAATAGGCAGTTGATATTTACTCCAGCGATTCGAATATTTCACTGGCTGCGTGCGCTGTCGATTTTGGTATTAGTGATCACTGGGTTTTATATCTCGTGGCCATTTTTAGTGGCGCCTGCTAGCTCAGATGTATTGGTGCAAGGTTGGATCCGGTTTGCTCATATCATTTTCGGATTTTTGCTGACCAGCATTACCTTTGTGCGTTTTTACTTGTTTTTCTTTAGTCGAAATAACATCGAAAGACGTTCGTTTAAAGATGTGTTGAGTATAAAAAGCTGGATTGCGCAATTAAAATCTTATCTTTGGATGGGTAAATTAGACAAAGCTGGGGTTTACGGGCCATTACAGTTTATGACCTATGTAGCCATTTCGTTTGTTGCGTTGATTATTTGCATCACAGGCTTAGTGCTTTACGCCAATGTGTACCACTTAGGTGTAGGCGGAATGCTTGGCGATGTATCGGCATGGATAACGGCTCTTTGTGGTGGTTTAGCGCCACTGCGGATTTATCATCATTATTTAACGTGGGCCTTCATTATTTTTGTGGTGATCCATGTGTATATGGCGGTGTGGGCAGGTATTCGCTTTAAACATAATTCAGTCGATTCAATTGTTTCTGGCTATGATTATCACAAAGATCATAAATAAGGTGAGTTAATCATTGTGAAAAAAATATTGCTGTTAGGTATAGGCAATGTATTGTACGCCGATGAAGGAGTCGGCGTACATTTTGTCAATTATATCAAAGATAAATACCAATTAAGCCACCCAACAGACAATGTTGATATTGTTGATGGTGGCACCTTAGCCCAAGGTCTTATTCCGATGATAAGCCAGTACGACCAGTTAATTGTGGTCGATACGGTCAATAGTGTCGGTGTTGCTCCGGGTGAAGTGTACTTTTTCGATTTTGATCACGCCCCTGCAGAAATCGATTGGCAAGGTAGTGCTCATGAAGTGGAAATGCTGCAAACACTCAACATGATGGACATTGTCGGTGATAGGCCGCAAACGTTTGTATTAGGCGTGACCCCAACCGTCATAGAACCAATGATTTTGGGACTCACTCCAGATTTACATGCCGCCATTCCGGTGATGGAACGCGCTCTGTTAGCTCATTTGACCAGCTTAGGGTTTAGCCTGCAGATTGTGAATGATATTACCATTGATCAAGTTATTCCTGATGCCTATAAGCGAGGTTGCTATGTCGATGCATAACATTCGATTTGATTTTGTATGTCAACGCCCTGTGCCCTTGTATGAGCACTTGTGTAATCAATATCTCGATCGCAGTGAGCTTAATATAAGCATTGGTAAAGTATTCGATCCTAAAACGGATCATATACGTTACTTTATTGAAGCCTTTGCCACACAAGCCGAATTAGAAGCGTTTGCCGATGATATCGCCAATGATTTTTTATTATCCGTTTGGCTACTCGACACCCATATTCAACGCATTGAACAGCACAGTGGGCTGCATAAGCCGTTTGATATTAAATCGAACTATTCAGGGTTGCCGCTGTATTTTTGCCAGCATTGCCAACCTAAATTTGGCGATAATCAACAGTCTTCTTTTGGTGATATTAATCTGCAGTGTTCTCACTGTATGGGTCATGAAAAGCTGAGCCGTGATGAAAAATCATTAACTCAGACTGACATTACCACAATGACAAACCGCTTACTCGCGGATAAATCTCTCCCTTTGCCTATTCTTGGGCTAACCTTGTGGTTAACGCCACCAGCAAAAATATTAACGCCTGCAATTCAACCAAATGCAGACGTTCAAGGCACAGCATCATCACAGGCTGTATTGCCAGCAAACCAAGCGGCTCAATACCATCGGCCACGAATATTGATCTGTAATCCTAATTCGCTCAATAGCCATTTTATCGTTAATGACAGCCAAGTATTGGCCTTATCTAGTATCGAAAAACCATTACTTAGAGTACGACCAAGTAGCGATCATCCCAGTTTATTGGCGCCGCTGTATGAAATTCAATTTGCCGAAAATCGTTTGTTAGTGATATTAACGGAAGTGTTACGCCAAAAAGGCATCAATTGGGTGCATGTCACTACCGATATTGATCCACATACCAGCCAAGATGCCCTTGTCGATAAACCATTGCGTTTGGCGAGTATTAATCAACATTGGTTACCCATTACCACCCTAGGCAATGGCGCGATACCTTTACCCACTAACGTGACCTGCTTACACGATAAAAATCATTACCAAGATGACCAACATACGTTTACGGCTAACACCACCAAAACATCAATAGCATGGCAAGTTAGTCCCATCGAGCCGGCATCATCAAGGTTAGTCAGTGCAACTGCAAAGAATTCAAGTGAGGAGAGTGCACCTATATCCACTAGCTTGTGTGCGTTAAATGCGGCGCTATTACGATGTCATTCCACTAAAAAAAATAATAAACCACAATTTGTAAAACATGCTGCGGTATTGTATTTAAGCCAACGAAACGCTTGCCAAATTGTCACTCTAGACAGCCAAAGTGAGGCCGATTTATTTTTTGAAATGCCTGAGCTACCGTTATCGGGCTATGAGATCTGTCAGTCTTTGTCTGAGTCACCGCAAAAAAGTCTGTTGGATAAATTTAAACAGTTATTTCCAGCCGAGTATAACCAATTATTGGATCTGCACATTCAGGCAGACGATGGGGCACTGTCACAATTAATGGCGGTGGCCACCCTAATCATTGGCGCCTATCCGGTAGAAACAGCTCAGCGAGTCACGGTAACAGAACTTGCAGATAAATTTATCGCGTTGGCGATGTCGCATCATGGCAACAATGCACCACGAATTGATTTCCCACTCACCAAAGGTGCTGCACATCGCAGCCTTAATTGGTGTAAAACCCTTGGCACATTAATGAGCTTCAAGTTAGCTGGGGAAACTAACTTAGCCAAGTTAGCCTTTGCATTTCATGACTCGTTCGCTGACTACTTAAGCCATTGGATAGAACATTTAGATCAAAATATTGGCATAAAACAGTTGATTATTGCAGGCAGTGAATTTGCCAACCCAGTGTTAACTGATCGAGTGCAATTACGGATTGGTAAAAACTTTCCGCTGGTGGTCAATCCATTATTGGATTTTGATGGTGTCAATATCGCAATAGGTGGGTTATATCTCAAACAACGTCGTGGATAAGAGCTATCTTAAGTATATCAGCTGTTGCTTATCCTTGTATGAGATAGGGTTGTTATGAAACCAGCACAACAAGTTACCATTATTGTTAAAGGTATTGTACAAGGGGTCGGATTCAGGCCCTTTGTGTTCCGTCTCGCACACCAATTAAATTTAGTCGGTAGCGTACTGAATAATCATCTTGGGGTGACGATTTTGCTGCAGGGACGCAGTGAGATCATTGAGCAGTTTATTGAAACCTTAACTCATTCGCCACCGCCATTAGCGCGGATTGATGCTATTGAACTGACTCATCAACCTCAATTAAGCATATTTCACCGTTTTAGTATTATCGATAGTCATATTTCTGCAGGTGAGCATGCAAAAGTGGCCATCTCGGCAGACAAGAGTATTTGCCAAGATTGTCTCGATGACATTAACGACCCTCATAATCGCCACTATCAGTACCCGTTTACTAATTGTACCAATTGCGGTCCGCGCTATACTATTATCAATGCCCTGCCTTATGACAGATGCAACACCGCCATGGCTGACTTTGTCATGTGCGATAATTGCCGCGATGCTTATACCGACCCGCTCAATCGACGCTATCATGCCCAACCGGTTAGTTGTCCACATTGTGGCCCACAATTATCATTTAGCGTCATCAATGCTAGCGCCGAATTTCTTTATGATTCATCTATGTTAATGCCTTTAGAACAGGCCGTTGAGATGATAAACCGTGGCGGAATTGTGGCCATTAAAGGCTTAGGCGGCTTCCATTTGGTGTGCGATGCCACGAATAATGATGCCGTTATGGCGCTACGCCAACGTAAGCAACGTCCGGCCAAACCATTGGCCATTATGGTGAGAAACTTAGCCCAAGCACAATTATGTGTCAGTGGCACTGAAGCAGAATGGTTGGTATTAACCAGCCCAGAGAAACCGATTACCTTGATGCAAAAACGTCAGCATAGTGATATCGAATTGAGTCCATTGCTCGCGCCTGGTATTGATCGACTTGGGGTGTTTTTGCCCTACACACCATTACACCATTTATTAATGCAACGCTTGAACAAACCCATTGTGGCAACCAGTGCTAATCGCAGTGGTGAACCCATTATCGGTAATATCGCTGAGATAGAGCAGCATTTAGGCCATGTGATCAATGGGATCCTCGACCATAACCGACCCATTATTAATGCCTGTGATGACAGCGTGGTGCAAGTGATTGACGAGCAAGTTCAAGTTATTCGATTGGCCCGCGGCTATGCGCCGCTAACCATTAATCTTCACTCCCCCATGCTATCAGACAGTCAAAACAGTGTATTGGCAGTCGGTGCACAACAAAAAAACACCGTTGCCTTTGGTTTTGCCGATAATTTGATTGTGTCGCCACACATTGGTGATTTATTCAGTCTTGAAGCTCAGCACTATTTCACTCAAAGCTTAGCCACTTTTAAGCGTTTGTATGACTTCAACCCTAGCCATATTGTGCATGATAATCATCCACAATATGCGCCAACCCAATGGGCTGTAAACTACCAATCTGAGCATAATTTGCCGCAATCGCACTGTATTGGCATACAACATCATTTCGCCCACGTGTTGTCGGTTATGGCAATGCACCAGCGTACGGATCAAGTATTAGGATTCAGTTTTGATGGCACAGGCTTGGGAGATGACGGCGTTTTATGGGGCAGCGAAGTGATGCTGGCTGATGTTAACGGTTTTACCACGGTGGCGCACTTTAGTTCATTTAAGCTCATTGGCGGTGAACAAGCCATTAAGCACCCTGTTAGGATCCTGCTGGCATTATTATTTGAACAAATGACACTGCAACAGGTGCTAGAGCTTCCCATTGCCGCAATACAAAATGTGGGCAAGAAAACCGTCACTAATTTATACAAGTTATGGCATAACAACAGCCATTGCATTGAATGCCGCTCAGTTGGGCGCTTATTTGATGCCCTTGCTGTCGCATTAGACTTTATTGGCAGTTCGCAGTATGAAGGCCAAGCAGGCATGATGATTGAAACGGCAGCCAATGACTATAGCAATCATCCAAAACGGCAGCCTTTATCAATAAGGCTCAACACCGTCAGCCACAATGATCCTGAGCCCATTCAATGGCACAGCAGTGACTTTATTACTCAATTGGTGAACCTGGCGATAAACCACTCACAGACACCCTACATTAAACAGCAAGTATGCTGGCATTTTATTGATGCTATCAGCCAGCAACTTGATCACATCGGTCAACAATATCCGCAGTTACCGCAGGTGTTTTGTGGCGGTGTATTTCAAAACAAAACATTACTCTCCCAGTGCATTGATGATTGTCGACGCGGTGAACGGCAATTTTTACCCAGTGGTCATATACCTATTAATGACGGCGGGATTGCTTTAGGTCAATTGTGGTATGCCATTCATCATATGGCTTAGGCATATCGGCTGCTTAAGCACCTTGAAGAATACATTACGAGTGTTCACTAACAATAAATTGCGGCGCCGCTCACATTATTTACTCAACAACCGTGTTGTTCTCTGTCTTTGTTGCAAAAGCTGATGTGTATCAAAGAATCCTTTAACCACTTCACCGACACTAGTTAATAATCATAACAAATAAGGTTAAGGAATATATTATGTGTAAAGACTGCGGCTGTTCAATTACTCATGAGCATACTATTCATAGTAATCCTCAGCTTAATGATAAAAAGACCTTAGCTGTTATTCATAAAATATTGGATAAAAATGATATAGAAGCGCAGCACAATCGTGATCACTTTGCGGCTCATCAGGTCAGCGCCTTTAATTTAATGAGTAGCCCAGGTAGCGGTAAAACCAGTCTTTTAGAATGTTTACATGAATATCTTGATGCACGCTATGCCGTAATTGAAGGCGATCTTGAAACCTCACGCGACGCCGACCGCTTAATTGCCAAAGGCATTAACGCCTATCAAATTCAAACCGGATCAGCCTGTCATCTTGATGCTTTTATGGTTCACGGCGCACTGCATCACATCAATTTAGATGATGTTGATATTTGTTTCGTTGAAAATGTGGGTAATCTTGTGTGCCCAGCCAGTTACGATGTCGGCACTCATAAAAATATTGTGTTGTTATCAGTGCCGGAAGGTGATGACAAAATTGAGAAGTATCCGGTAATGTTCCGCCGAGCAGATTTAGTCGTTATCACTAAGTCTGACCTGCTACCTTACTTTGATTTTAGTATTGATGAGGCTAAAGCACAGTTAAGTAAATTAAACCCTAATGTTGAGTTATTAGTTGTGTCAGTGAAAGATTCTGACTCAATGAACACCTTGGCTACATGGTTTGATGAACATAAGGAATATTAGTTATGTGTTTATCCGTACCATCAAAAGTAGTTGAAATTCATGACGATGCAACAGTGACAGTTGATACTCTTGGCGTTAAACGTCGAGTGAGTTGCCATTTAATAAGCGACCCACTAGAACTAGGCGACTTTGTATTAATCCACATTGGCTTTGTGATGAATAAAATTGACCACAATGATGCCCAGGAAAGCCTCGAGTTGTATCGACAAATTATTACTGAAATGCAATTGGAGTCAGAATAATGATTACGCTTAATGACTTTTACCAAGGGTTTCGTGATCCACAGACTATTCGTCATTTAGCGCAATTGATTGCTCAAGAAGCGGCCAAAACCGACGATCAAATTAACATTATGGAAGTCTGTGGTGGTCATACCCATACCATTATGAAGTACGGTTTATTACAGCTATTACCAGACAACATCAAATTTATCCATGGTCCTGGTTGTCCTGTTTGCGTTATGCCCAAAGAGCGAATTGACCATGCGGCCACCCTTGCCTCTCAAGCCGATACCATTTTAGTGACCTTAGGCGACATGATCAGAGTACCGGGTTCAATGGGCAGCTTGGCGCAGTTTCGCGCTAAAGGCTGCGATATTAGGCCAATATACGATCCATTGGATACCTTAACGATTGCCCGAGATAACCCTGACAAAACGGTCATTTTCTTTGCCATTGGTTTTGAAACCTCTGCACCAATGACCGCCGCCTTATTGGCACAAGCTGAAGCGTTGAAAATTGATAATCTGTTATTTCATATTAACCATGTGCTAGTGCCACCTGCCATTGATGCAGTGATGTCTGATAGTCGCAGTAAAGTGAACGCGTTTATTGGTCCGGCGCATGTGAGCGTGATTAGCGGTGCCAAAATCTATCAATCTACGGTTGATCAATATCAAACACCTGTGGTGGTATCAGGGTTTGAGCCCGTGGATGTTATGGAGTCTATTTTACGAATTGTGACCCAAAAAGTCGCCGGCAAAGCTGAACTTGATAATCAATATAGTCGCTCCGTGAGTTATGAGGGCAACCTAGCCGCTCAACAACTCGTCGACAAATATTTTATGGTTCGTGATAGCTTTCGTTGGCGCGGACTAGGTCCTATTGCTAATTCGGCACTGACACTGCGCCCTGAATATCATCATCGCGATGCCGAGCGCATTTATGTCAAAATTTTACCCACAACCGAAATCGATGACCATAAAGCCTGTATGTGTGGCGATATTTTACGTGGATTGGCTAACCCTAAAGACTGCAAAGTGTTTGGTAGAGGCTGTTCACCGCAAACACCGCTTGGCAGCTGTATGGTGAGCTCGGAAGGCGCGTGTAATGCCTATTACCGCTATGGAGAAGTGAGTCATGCCAACTAAAAAAACAATTCAACTAAGCCACGGTGGTGGCGGTAAAGAAATGGATCAACTCATTCACGATCTGTTTTTTAAAGCCTTTGATAATCCTATTTTGACCTCGCAAGAAGACGCGGCCAAATTGAACATGTGTGGTCACATTGCTTTTACTACCGACTCGTTTACCGTGTCACCGTTATTTTTTGCCGGTGGCGATATCGGCAAATTAGCGATTGCTGGCACCGTAAACGATTTAGCCATGATGGCGGCGCAACCAGAATACTTAAGTTGTAGTTTTATCATTGAAGAAGGCTTTCCGCTGGATGACCTCAACACCATAGTCAATAGCATGGCCGCTGAATTACATAAGTCTGGCGCACGAATTGTCTGTGGCGACACTAAAGTGGTGCCTAAAGGCTGTGCCGACGGACTATTTATTAACACCTCTGGCGTAGGCCGTATTTTAAATCCCGATATTTCAGCACGTAATTTGCAAGTGGGCGACGCCATTATTGTTTCTCGGGATATTGGCCGCCACGGCGCGGCAATTTTAATGGCCCGTGATGGCTTAACGCTTGAGTCTGACTTATGCAGTGACTGCGATACCTTATGGCCCATTGTTGAACAACTGTTGATTGCCAATATCAAAATGCATGCAATGCGTGATGCCACACGAGGTGGATTATCTGCAGTGTTAAATGAGTGGGCTAAAGCGTCGCAGATTGGCATTAACGTCGAGGAAGCCAGCATTCCTATTTGTGACGAAGTGAAAGGCTTATGTGAGTTATTTGGCTTTGAACCTTTTGACTTAGCCAATGAGGGCACCTTTATTATGGCGCTGCCAATGGATATAGCCCAAGGCGCAATTGAAGTTATGCAGCGATATGGCCACTGCGAACACGCCGCTATTATCGGCCAAGTGACTGAGAGTCATCCTGGCAAAGTGGTGTTGCAGACGCCTTGGGGTAGCAGTCGCTATTTAGATTTACCGCAAGGTGAATTACTGCCAAGGATCTGTTAATGCACGAATACTCGATTGTGATGTCACTAATGGAACAATGCGAAGCACTGGCTTTGGAACATAAAGCCACACGGATTGAGCAAGTTGAACTGAAAATTGGTGTGTTAAGTGGCGTTGAGCCAGCCCTACTGTCTCAAGCGTTTGAAACGTTTAAATTAGACAGTATTTGTCACCAGGCAAAATTAATCATCAATATCCAAGCATTAGTTTTGCAGTGCAATCAATGCCAACAGCAATCGCAAGTCGATGAACGAACTATTATTTGCCCCGTTTGCCAGTCAAATCACACCAAAGTGATTGACGGTGAGGACATGATGTTAATGCAACTCGTTATGGACACGTAAGTTTTTAGCTAATAGTAATATTAAAATACCCTAACCTAATAACCCGAGTAACTTTAAAAAAAGAAGGACTACACCATGAAATATTTATCAATTGCCTTTATCCTTGCCACTATGCCAACTATTGCGATGGCACATGAGGGACATGGTGGCATGGGCTTGTTTCATCATTTCGCTCAGCTCAGCCCAGCAATTATGTTAGTGGCTATCGTGGCATTTGTTTATTGGAAACGAACTAAGTAACCACAACTTGAGAGAATAATCAGTCTCGGGTTAGATTAATAATCATGACGGGATGGTCATGCTAGGTCGTTATGACTAAGCAGTTATTGCGGCACAGCCATCATTTTTATCGACATCATTTACACAATCCGACGTTGACATAGTTGGCGTCAGGATGGATTGCGTCAACATAGCTTGTAACAATGATGAACCATGAGATAACGCCACTGATAAAAAAAGCCTTCAAATGAAGGCTTTTTTTGTAGCTGAACAATCCAAATAAAACCGTTAGAACATTTCTGCTGGCATGGCCATAATCGATTTATCACCCTGATTAACTTGTGATAAATGATATTGAGCTTTTGATAACAACTTATCCATATAGAAATCAGCCACAAACTGCTTCTGAGCAGCAAAAGACGGGTCTTCATGGTTTGAAGCTCTATCAGCCATCAATAACCAAAAATAACCGTATACCGCGTAACCAAAGGCATCTAAGAAGTCTACGGCACAAGCATTAACTAA
Organism: Shewanella sp. S1-49-MNA-CIBAN-0167; assembly: GCF_040310145.1. Lineage (NCBI taxonomy): Bacteria > Pseudomonadati > Pseudomonadota > Gammaproteobacteria > Alteromonadales > Shewanellaceae > Shewanella > Shewanella sp. S1-49-MNA-CIBAN-0167. The sequence continues at coordinate 120,906 of NZ_JBEOPO010000002.1, forward strand.
TGCTGGTTGTGATTTTTTGTTAGCGTTAATGTAGTTAGCTGTGGTCAGTAACTCATCAAACACTTGGTTTACCATGGCTTTATGCTCAACACTTGGGTGAGTTAAGCCTGCAAGACTGGCATTCACCTCAGCCGCAAATTGCGTCAAGGTTGCCACGTTATCACCGGTAACTTTACGCCCTAAGAAATCAATCGCTTGAATACCGTTAGTGCCTTCATAAATCTGCGCAATGCGGGTATCACGTACAAACTGCTCGATACCCGTTTCGCGAATATAGCCATGACCACCAAATACTTGCTGGCCCATTATGGTGGCATCTAGTCCGCGATCTGTTAAAAATGCTTTTGATACCGGAGTGAGTAAGCCAACATATTTTGCTGCTTTAGCTTTCACATCGCCGCTAGCATATTTGGCTAAATCTAACTGCTTACCGGTATAAACCGATAACGCACGGCCCGCTTCTGTCAGCGCACGAATAGTGAGTAACATACGACGCACGTCGCCATGGACGATAATCGCATCTGACGTTGCACCGGTTGCGGAACCTTCAGCTGCAATGCCTTGTAACCTATCTTTGGCATAATCGCTGGCCATTTGATAAGCCGCTTGCGAGTTACCTAAACCTTGTAAACCAATCGCTAAACGCTCGTAGTTCATCATAGTAAACATACACACTAAACCGCGATTGGGCTCACCCACTAAGAAGCCTTTGGCGTTCTCGTAGTTCATCACACAAGTAGCAGACGCTTTAAGACCCATCTTATGTTCGATAGACCCAACCGTCACCCCATTTGCTTCACCTAAACTACCGTCACTATTAACGCTGATTTTAGGCACTAAAAATAATGAAATACCTTTTGAATTAGGCAGTTTGGCTAAAACTAAATGGATCACGTTTTCTGTTAAATCTTGATCGCCTCCGGTAATAAAAATCTTATTGCCGGTAATCGAATAGCTGCCATCATCAAGAGGTTCTGCTTTGGTGCGGATACCGCGTAAATCTGAACCTGCGTGAGACTCGGTCATGTCCATTGCACCAGCCCATTGGCCAGTATATAAATGGGGTAAATAAGTTTGTTTTAACTCATCATTTGCATGAGCATTAATACACAATGCAGCACCTGCAGTAAGTGAACTGTACAAAGTAAATGAGTTACAGGCGCTATAGCCCATTTCATCAACTAATACACCGAGCATTTTGGGCATACCCATGCCACCAAAGTCAGGCTCACCACATAGACCGACCCAACCGCCTTCAGAAAACTGCTGGTACACTTCCTTAAAACCATCAGGGGTAATAATGTCGTTGCCTTTATGAACCACTCCTTGCTCATCACCGCTGCGATTTAAAGGGTGAAGCAGATCACGGCTGATCTTATTGGCTTCATCTAGAATGGCGAGTGCGGTATCCATGTCGACAGCATCTGCCATAGCAGGAAGCTGTTCCCACGTAGCTTGTGCATCAAATACCTGTTCCAATAAAAATTGCATGTCCTTTAACGGGGCTTGGTATGGGTTCATAAGAGTCTCTTAAACGAATAATTAAAACAGTTGTTTTAATTTATACTAAAGTGTCACAAAAGGAAAAGCTTTTTAGCAATTATCTAACCATAATTTGACCCATGTCGACTCGTGCCAAACCTTAATGCCGATAGTTTATGTTTCTCAACCCAATAAGGTTCCAATGAGTTACAATTACCACTTAGCTCACAGAATTAGCACCTTATTTGATTAAGATCTGTTGACCTTACTCACCGCATCGATCACGAGAGATAAACAGCCCTGATATTTAACAATAGTGAACCGCACTTTTATGCATACACCTAATGAAGAACACGGCCCATCATCAGCTTTATCTGAGCACTATCAGCAGGTCACTGTCATAGGCAATTCAATGGGTGATTGGCAGCCAGCCCAAATTGGACATACTTTCATTTTTAACGGGACTCAACATGAGGCCGATAAGGTGATTAATATTTGTAACGGCCCTTATCTAGGCTCACGTCAAGCCTTCGTTGTCAGTAACAGCCCAGATAACAATCAATTAGTGTCATTGTTAACCGAAGTGAGTGAAACACTCGACCCGCAACTTAAGTGTTGGCCTTCTTCTGGATTGGTGACTATTTTATTAATGGCGCTGATAGCAAAACAGGTCAATGTACAACGTATGTCTTTATTACCTTCATTAGCAAGACCCGCAGAAATGCCTTCTTCTGAGTATTTACCTTGTATGGTGCATAATTGGTTAGGTGAGCGTCGTATTGCTTTAGGTTTGCAACTCACCAGCAATAATATTCAGTGGCCAGAATTGTTTGTAGATGATGCAACGACTGCATTTACTTACGATAATACGACAGAGCCCGTTGAAATTAACCCATTTGAAGTGTTATTAAGTGATGCAGTCCGCCGCCGTCAAAATCAAGTATTAACGCCCGATAACACCGATCCGAAGTTTGTCGTCGCCCAGCGTTTAGCCCTGCAAGTGACCACTGAGCAACCAGACAATCTTGATGTGCAATATGCATTGTTAGCCGCACTGAGTAATTTACCCAGCGTGCAATGGTTAACTTACGCCAACCAAAGCGACTTAATCATGGCCGAGTCGTTGTTTTATAACCAAGACCCAGAAACTCAAGCCAGTAATTGGTATTTAATTGACTATCAAGCATCACAATACCTCGATACGATTCGTCATCACTTAGCATATTGCCAACAAGTGATTGCGTTAACGGCAAAGCAAGTACATCCCGAATTAGAACAAGATTAATTATGATCCTACCGAATAACACCTAACGGTCATGTTGATGAACGTTCACCACCGAAATATGTGTAAGCGTCCGTTGAACTACGCCTTGCTTCATAGACAGGATTTTTAGCGCAGGCATAAAACTAGAAGACTTGAAACAACGGCACGGTGCGCAAACACAAGTACTCGATCTTGATGTTCAGTGGCAACGACATAAGTGCCGCATGGTGGCAAGAAAACGGCTCACGCAGGTGCCCGCGCGGCTACCGTCTTGATAGTAGTAAAGAACAATGTTGTGTAAACCTCTACATCGTGGCTCGATATTCGGCCCATCCGTACTTGTTGTGGTTGAATTAGTATTGGCTAGTGTCGTGGTGTGTTAATCGATACCCATGTATACATCGAGCTCTAGCGTGGCCATGCTTGGCATGCAAATAGCGCTGGCGATCACAGCGGTACCGATCTGTTTTTCATTATATTTCCTTATTATTCCTCTATCTTAATTTGTTTAATTCCTCCATGCTTAATCACAACCTTGTATCAGCTTTGGGTACAACACCTCAATTTAAAAATTGAATTTACCAAGTTAGCAAAGCAAAAAACGCATTAGTTAGACAATTACAACCCTGTAGAAATCTCATGGATTTAGGCGGCGTTGCCAAGCGTTGTTAAACAATGAAACTAATACCATCAACCATTATGAGTCATAGGATAGAGACCTAAATGAGTTAACTCGTGACACCAAAAAATGAATAGCTTTACCTATTTACAACAATGATGCAGCATAAACGCTAAGAGCAACCTATTAATACCTGTCTAAGTCGCAAGTCCATTAAAGACTGTCAAACTTGAGAGGATAATAGTGCGCAAAGACGCTGTAATCCAATTGTAGTATTGGAGGGCTGAAGCTATCCCAATAAGTGAACGACTAAATAGAGAGGAAGCAATTATGCTAGTAACTTTTTCCAGTCCTGCCTACGGGGACATAACGATGTTTGGTGACGTGGCGATTCGGCTGCTTAAAATGATGGGGCACAGCGGTACGGTTCCCAGTGCTCTTTATGCAGAAGATGTTCAGCCAGCGCTGGTGTGTCTGGAGGCTGCGCTCGAGCAGTTGCCAGAGCCAAAAGCATCTATGAAAGACGAGGAAGACGATAACGGCGCACCGACCGTAAGTCTGTCGCATCGGGCCATGCCTTTACTCGAATTGCTCAGGGCTGCAGTCAAGGGGGAATCCAATGTAATGTGGGACCACAATAAATAATCCAACCTAGGCCTGCCGTCGTTAGTTGAATTCTGGTCGCTGATGACAAGACAAGGTGTAGTTGACGTGACGTCGGACGCAGCTTCTGGGTAAGTGGAATGCTATCTTGCTGTTAATCATGATGGTTCCCGTGCTGCGTCTACAGATTTTCTGGTTAAATCCTTGACGACCTGTTCCGCTAGGAATGCCTGTTACCCTATGTACTCAGTCATACAAGGCACGACATCCGTACCTTTTATTCTTTTAAATCATTATATTCAAAAAGAAAATTGATATGCTAGAATAAAAATAAGCGGTTAGTTGGTGATATCATCTACCTACCTCTTAATGCTTGGGTTTGGGTTTGGGTTTGGGTTTGGAAGAATTTAAACCTGTTGCGATAGTAGATATATTTTTTATTGTTTTTCTCATAAAAAAACCTCAACATTAATGTTGAGGTTTATATAAAATATAAAGCAGTGCTATTTATTTTACAATTGTAGCGACGCCATCTGGAACCACTGTAATTGTTGCTTCTTTACCAACAATTGATCTCGCTTTTTCCAAAGCTTCATCAAAAGTAAAGGCATGCTCCATATGCATATCTGTTATTATTTTAGGGTCACATTCATCAGTTACAATTATAACTGTATATTTAGATAATAATCTTGCTAAAATTTGAAATTCCCATTGGTCAGGAAGAGTATCTTCTTTTTTGATGTTAGCTACTTTTTCCAAAATTTCATTAGCATTTTTTGCTGATGCGACACTATTATAAAATCCTTCTCCTCCATGTCCATCAACACAAGATGAGAGTGCGATTAATACTCCACCTTCTCTTGTAGTGGCTTCAGCAGCAGTTAGACCTTTAACAGTTTGATATATATTTTGATCTAGAGGATAGCCGCCATTTGTTGTTACGCCAATGTCTGCAATATTTTTCTTTACAGCAGCTAAATCATCAACAAATTTACACCCTACGAGATGTGCTTCACTTATATCTCCGGTAAAACATCCAATTATATCTTTTTCACCATTGATTACAGTGTTTAGGATAAATGCACATTTAGATTGTTTAGCCGCGTATATCATATCTTTATGGATAGGATTATCTTCAAGGTTCCCAGTTCTAGATTTAGGATTGCTTATAAATTCTGAGTTGTGGTTATACATTATTGTTTTAGCTGAAGCTATGCCTGGTAATATACTTTTTCTTCCACCTGAAAATCCTGCAAAGAAATGGGCTTCGATAAATCCTTCAGCTATTAATAAATCAGCTTCCATAGCTAATTTATTTAAATAAAGGTCACCTCCAGAAGGCAGAGTACCCATGAACACTTGATCTTCATCGTTAGTTGATATGTGATTACAAATTATTTCATTATCAACTACTTCTTCTCCCATTTTATAAATCAATTCTTCTCTAGTAGTAGGTCGATGAAATCCTGTAGCAATAAGAATAGTTATCTCAGCATCTGGATTACCTTTCCTTATCTCTTTTAATATCAATGGAACAGTTACTCTACTAGGAAGTGGTCTTGTGTGATCGCTGGTAACAAATACAATTTTATTCTTTCCGACGGCTAATTCTGATAATTTTTTTGTGCCGATCGGATTCTCTAAAGATTTTAGAACAATTTCTTCTTGAGTCATTTTTGGATCAAATTCGTCAGTTTGTGGTATTAATACTGCTTGAAGATATTTTTTTTCTATTGAAATCTCTACAGTTTTCTTAGCATAAGGCATTTTTATTTTCTGAAACATAAGTAAATCCTCCTAATAAATAAAAAGTAATATTTTTAAACTGACAAATTGTAAACTATAGCAGTGAGTATTGTTAAGTACACCGTCACATATTTTAAAATAACATTACAATTTATTGATAATACTTGCATTATATGCAGCACCAAATCCATTATCTATATTCACAACACTGACGCCACTAGCACAACTGTTGAGCATTGATAGTAGTGCAGCTATTCCATTTAGTGAGGCTCCGTATCCTACACTTGTCGGAACAGCAATGATTGGTTTCTCTACAAGTCCACCTATAACACTAGCAAGAGCTCCTTCCATACCTGCAACAACTATAATAACTTTTGCTTTTCTAATAACATCTAATTTTGAAAAAAGCCTATGTATTCCGGCTACACCAACATCATTTATTATTTTTACGTTATTTCCAAGAATAAGAGCTGTTTCTTTTGCTTCTTCAACCACAGGAATGTCGGATGTTCCTGCTGATATAATAGCAATATAATCTTCTGTCTTTTTAATAGCATTTAATTCGAGAGTAATAGTTCGTCCTAATTTGTTATACATTAATCTAGGATCAAGATCTTTTACAGCTTCATATACTTCATCGCCTACTCTCGTTGCTAAGATATTATTTTTTTTGGTAAGCATAAATTTAATAATTTCTCTTATTTGCTCAGTAGTCTTACCACCACCGTAGATCACCTCAGGACAACCTACTCTGATCTCTCTATGATTATCGATCATAGCAAAACCTAGATCCTTGAATGGAAGTTCTTTTAGGTTATCAAAAGCATCATCAACGCTTAATTCACTATCTTTAATTGCGTTCAATATTTTTTTTATTTCAACTTCAGTCATTTTAAAACACCCCTTAGCTATTTAAACTTCCCATTTTATAACCTGCTGCATCTATAGTTACGTACTTAAACCCATATTCTTTTAACTTTATTGATATCTCATCTAGAAAATCTGTATTAAATAATTGATCTCTTATTGTTGGGTCTATTTCAATTCTTGCCAGATCTCCATGAGAACGGACTCTTACAGCAGCAATACCTTTATCTCTTAAATACTTTTCAGCTTTCTCTATCCTGTTAATATCATCAATTTCTAGCCTCGTATCGAAAGGAATTCTTGTCAATAAACATGCACCGGCCGGCTTATTCCAAGTTAAAAGGCTGAGATCCTTTGACATTTCTCTAACCTCAGATTTTGTGATTTTACATTCCAGTAGAGGACTTACAATTTCTAATTCATTTAACGCTTTAATTCCAGGTCGGTAATCTTTTATATCATCAAGATTAGTTCCATCGATTACATAATCAAAACCTTCATTTATAGCTTTTTCTTTAATCATAGAAAATACAGCTTTTTTACATAGATAACATCTATCGCTAGGATTATTTTTTATTTCATCTATAATCCCAACTTTAATAAAGTCATGTTTTATTCCCATTTTTTCTGTAAATTCTTTTGCTTCTTCTATTTCCCAGCTTGGGATGTATGGTGAATTTACTGTGACGGCTGCTGCATTATCGCCTAATGCATCTTTAGCTGCTTTTAGCAAAAAAGTACTGTCTACACCACCTGAAAATGCTACTAATACTCTTTTCAACCCTTTTAAATAACTAACTAATTCTATATATTTTTCACTCATAACCTTCTCCATACAAATTGACTCTGACACGTCTTGATATATTTTACCTTTATTCATAATTGCCTCTTATTTAATTAACTTCAATACCTCTGAATATATATCCAAAATAGAAACGTTGTTTATTTTTGCTAATTCTTTACAAGTTTCATATTCAGGCTTTATTTTAATAACCTTGCCATTCAAAAGACCTTTTTTAATATCCACCTCTCCAAATTTAGTTTGGACTTTTTCGAAAGTTCTTTTCAACATCTTCTTTTTTACAGGGTACTCTCTAATTCCTAGAGTAGTGGTTTCCATAAATAATATATTTTCTATTTTGTTTAGAAGATCGACTGTAGTTAACACGGTAAGTTTTATAGCAGGTCTATTTTTTTTCATTAATATATTTGTTTTATATACATCTAGGGCACCGTTATCAAATAACTTTTCTTCAATAGCTTCATATAGCTCAGGATTCATATCATCTATATTAACTTCGATAATGATTTGTTCCTCTATATCAAAATCGTTATTTTCTTCTTTGACAGTATTTGATTTAACGATTTTACCTTCAATTTCCGTTGCAATATAAACTCTGAGTATATTTGGAATATCAAAATCTTTTGTCCCTAATCCATATCCTGTTTTTATAATATTAAAATTCAATTTGCTTGTGAATTCATTTACATTAGCTTTTAATATTGCTGCGCCTGTAGGCGTCGTTGTTTCAAAATTAACTTTCCCCAATGTTACAGGAGTGTTTTTTAAAATCTCTACAGTTGCAGGTGCCGGTACAGGTATAACCCCATGAGCACACTTTACAAAACCGCCACCTAGTTCTACAGAAGATGAAATAATCTTATCAACATTCAAATAATCAAAACATATTGCGGCACCTATAATATCAACTATTGAGTCGACGGCTCCAACTTCGTGAAAATGAATCTCCTCAATTGTTTTACCATGAACTTTGGCTTCTGCTTTAGCCACCTCCATAAACATATTGATACTTAACGTCTTTATATTTTTATTATATGGAGCATCATTAATTATTTTCTTGATACTTTCTAGATTTCTATGTTCGTGTTTATGATGGTGATCATCGGCGTTATTATTATTATGAGTATGTTCAGCTTCATGTGAATGATGATGGGTATGTTTATGTAAATGATGATGGGTATGTTCAGCTTCATGTGAATGATGAGTATGTTCATGATTTTCTTTGTTTAAAATCACATCAATCTTTGTTCCTTCTATTCCCATTTTTTGTTTTCTGGATCTATGTAAATAAAATTCATTTTTGACTGATAATTTATTTAGCATTTCAGTTAGATATTCAAAATCGACTCCTACATCTACCATTGCTCCTAGATTCATGTCGCCGCTTATTCCTGAAAAGCAATCGTAATATAGTATTGTCATTTTGTTCCCCCTCCTAAATAATATTATGTAATTTTAAAATTCTCTATCCATTATTAAATCGTCATATTTTTCATCTCATATTATTCTATGATTTTTTGAAATATAACTTCGTTATTTTGACACAGGAGGCGATCGAAGTTTGTGATGTAAGCGAAAAAACTCAAATGTAATATTTGAGTTAAGAATTCACCTTGATTTCTACAAACGAATGATAATTATAGAAGATGATAAGACATCATATTCATTTGATACGTAACCCATTGACCAAATTGAATATTAAAGAGATCTTCGGTTAACGAAAATGGTAGAATTCAAAGAAGGGTTAAAAGATGAAATAATAGCCACTTTAGAAAAAACAAAAATGATCCGAACTAGCGGTGTTTTTTAAGACAGTTGTTGGCTATATTGTTAAGTAGCTTCTTTGTGCCGCTCTGGATTTAACTCAAGTTCACCAATTGCCTGCCAGTTCCACTCTTTTTTTGTTCATCGTTCACCATGCTCTTTTCTTTTTTCTGATACAACACTTTTGGTTTGCTTAGTATTTCAACGTCAAGGCCATCATGGCGCTGGCTCGGTGTAACAAACTGGATCCTGCTATGACGAAATTCGTTGTGGAATGCGCATTCTTTGTAAAAAGCGCTGTATTATCCGATGTTTGCTGTGATAGCAAAACGGTTAATAGCCAATAGACCTAGACGAATGGAGCAAAAATCTGTCAAACAATGAACAAAAACCTATAAGATATGAGTGATCCCTAGGGCTGAAGCTAAGCAAGAAACCATCATCAATGGTCACTAGGAACAGATTGAAGTCTTTCTTGGTATCAAGTGGTTAACCCTCCCGAATTCAACTCTGAAGTGCCATTCAGTATGGACTGTCATTATCAGGTTATTAGTGTGGCTGAATGAGTATTGGTGCAAAGCCAATGGCAGTAAAAATTAATATAGGCAGAAATGCCAATAGGGAAGATAAAAAAAAGGGTAATCTATAAATGAGACATCGTTTACTTGCCTAGCCTTTGCTACAACTATTTTAATATTATTAAAGTGAAAGTCGGCAGCAATAAACACCCTGTCAGTCTATACCTAACAACCTCGAAATACAGGAACCAGCATGTCGAGAAGTGACAGTGTTCAAGATTCTAGGAATAGGCCACTTTCGGTAGCTAGAGCAACCTGCGATCTGCTAGGTTTTAGGCGGATTTCGTCTTTCGAGGATGCTTCACTTCTATCACCCAAGTTCTATAGCCTAAGTTCTATAGCCTAAGCTGTATAACCTAAGTTCTTGGACTTGGGATTTAGCAATAGTGATAATAAAAAGGCAGTAACCATTCTCTTTAATCACTGCCTTGTTAAGTTACCCTATGGGAGCTCTGAAACGAGCATGTTAAGGAGTCTTGGGGATAATGCTTACCACATTAAATCATCAGGGATGGCGTAGTTAGCATAAGGATCGTCGGCATCACTCACCTGCTCTACTGAATATTTAGCGGCTTTATCCCATAAATAGCCACACCATTGTGGTACCAGTAACTTGACTCGTTCTGCCAGTTTATGCGGCACTATGTAGCTTTTTTCTTCATGACGGACAATGCCCAAGGTGCCGTTAAGTAAATCAGCTTGAATTTTATCGGTAATATAAACGGAATAGATCTTGTTTTCTAAGGTGAAGTTAAACTTAATCTCGGCATCTTTGCCCACAGTAATAGCGAATTTAGAAAACTCAGTGATCAATCCTCGTACTTGACCTTTTTCAGATGCCTCAGCAAAACGCTGCTCATTTAAGGCTTTGTCTTTGAGGTTTTGAGCATTTTTTTGCTCGGCGATTTGTTGCTTTAATGCATCGCTACCATCATCTATCTTTGATTTTTTATTACGCTTTTTTTGAGTTTTTACGTCACGAACTTTTTGTTTACTGGCAAGACCTGCTTTAAGCAATTGATCTTGTAATGCATTGGCCATGTTATTTACCTTTAATTTTGTTGAGTTTTATAAACCTTGCTTTGCGGCCATGTCACCTAACTCAGTCATAGCAGTGCTGGCGCCACCTAATGACCAACCACCATCAACAGGCAACACGACACCTGTGATGTATGATGCCATGTCAGATGCCAGGAATAAGGCCGCATTGGCAATATCTTGGCCTTTGCCATTGCGTTTTAACGGCACACTATTAGCGACCCGTTGTTGTAATTCATCACTGGGCGCTAAACGGTTAAAGCCTTCGGTATCTTCAATGGGGCCAGGTACAATAGAATTAATCCTGATCCCTTCAACTCCCCACTCTAGCGCTAATGTGCGGGTTAGCATATCGACTCCGGCTTTGGCGGCGCAAACATGCACTTGCAACGGCATCGCGATATACGCTTGCGGGGCTGAAATTTGAATAATGCTGCCGTTGGGACGTGATAACAGTGGATAGGCTTGTTTTAATACTTGAAAACTGCCAATTAAATCAATATCAATAACTGATTTAAAACCATTATTAGATAACTTTGCTGCACTGGCTGGGAAATTACCCGCCGCGCCACTTACCAGTACATCAATGTGCCCATATGTAGCGGCGATTTTATCAAAGCCAATGGTTAACGCATCGTTGTCACGTACATCAAAACTCACGCCTAAATGATTCGCTCTGGGATTAGCTTGATTGAGTAACGCAACCGCAGCGTTTACTTTATCAAGACTGCGACTCGCAACGGCAACATTCGCGCCGGCTTTTGCAAATTGAATGGCAACTTGCAGATTAATGCCAGAGGTGCCACCCACCACCACCACATTTTTACCTGTGTAATCAAACCTTGTGTTATCAAACCTTGTGTTATCAGACATAGTCATCCCTTATTTCTGTGTGTTTTTGTTGATGTAGATAAGTCTATTTTGCTGACGACATAGACAGAAAATATAACTTTTTCAATGATGCTTTTACAACAAGAACGGATCAAACATGCAGTGATTGATAAATAGCCTTAAGCGCTGCTAATGGATCCACAGCTTGAGTAATTGGTCGACCAATCACCAAATAATCTGACCCCGCTGTAATAGCTTGTTGTGGCGTCATGACACGCTGTTGATCACCAGTATCACTGCCTGCGGGACGAATACCCGGTGTCACTAAGGTAAAGTCTTGTCCAAATGATGATTTAAGCAATTTAGCTTCTTGAGCGGAGCACACAACCCCATCTAACTCAGCTTGATGAGTCAGTTTTGCTAAGCGCAATACATGTTCAAATACAGGGACATTGATGCCAAGTAAGACTAAGTCTTCATCTGACATTGATGTTAATACGGTAACGGCTATCAACAATGGTGCATCTTGACCAAATGGCACCAAAGCTTGTTTAGCGGCCTGCATCATGGCAAGCCCTCCGCTGGCGTGCACGTTAGTCATCCACACGCCTAGATCAGCGGCGGCGGTAACGGCTTTTGCCACCGTATTGGGAATATCATGGAATTTCAAATCTAGGAATAAATCGAAGTTACGATTATGGATATCGTTAACCAGATCTGGCCCGAATAACGTAAACATCTCTTTGCCGATTTTTAGACGACACATATCTGGGTCAAGTTTATCAATAAAGGTCAATGCGTCATTTTTATTATGATAATCGAGGGCGACTACAATTGATTTCTTCGTCATTGGAACTCCAGCGGCCATAGCTTATTTTAATGCCTTTATTATAGGGTATCTAAATGGTAATGATAAAATTATTCACCGTCGAGCCCTTTGATCCGTTTGATGCTGCCCCACTGTTTACATGATGGACAATGCCAATATAAACCGTGAGAGGGGAAACCGCAGGCAATACAGCGGTAACTAGGACGGAATTTAATTTGTTGTTCAACAAGCTGTTCGAGCATAGATAAACTTTGTTTCGCTTGGCCATCTTCAGCTTGTTTAATGTGCAATTGCATTAAATGCTGAAACCCTTTCATGGTCGGATGATGATATAAGTTATCGAGCATCATGGTTTCAGCACTTTGATGTTGATTAAGGCTTATTTTGTGCTCGGCAAGTGCGATAACCACACTGGCACCTGCGCCGTCGGCAATGGCCTCTGCAAGCAGTTCGTTAAAACCTTCTGGATCTTGGGTGTCTCGATACACTTGCTTTGCAATTGAAACGGCATCAGCAAATAAATCAATATCGGCCAATTTCAGCTGTTGGATCGCCTGCTTGCATAACTCAAACTGACCAGCATCAAGATAAATTTTAGCTAAGGTTAACCAAGCCCGACCGCATTGAGCGTCTTGTTTAATCGCTTGGTGCAATTTTTTGATTTTGTCAGCGTCGTTATTGGCTTCATCAGCTAATTGACAATAAAAATGTGCCGTGGTGTGTTTAAGCACTTGTTGGCGTTTTCGAGGTAGACGCTTAGTGATATCGATGGCCTTTTGCCACTCTTTAGTCACTTGGTAGATTAACAGAAGTTGTGTTTCTGATTCTTCACTGTGGTCATCTTGACTGACTAAGTTGCTAAAGATTTCTTCGGCGCGGTCATAAAACCCAGCGGCCATATAATCTTTACCTAACTCCATCATCGCGATGTCACGTTGCTCGTTGGTCAAGCTGGGCCTGGCAATCAAGTTCTGATGGATACGTATTGAACGGTCTACTTCACCCCGTTTACGAAATAACGAACCTAACGATAAATGGGTGTCGATGGTTTCATCGTCAACATCAAGCATGCTGATAAATAAATCAACCGCTTTATCAGACTCGTTAGACAGTAAAAAGTTAAACCCAGTAAAATAATCTCGGCTTAATTTTTTACTCTGCTGGCTATCGCTATGACGAATACTGCGTCGTCCCATGTACCATCCGTAACCGGCAGCGATAGGCAATAACAAGAACAAGATTTCTAGCATACTAGACGACTTGATCCTTAGGCGTTAAAGCAACACTGGTTGCCTCTACAGCGGTAAACTTTTTAAGGGCTTTGTTACTTTTACGCAACGCAAGTTTTAGCTTAATGATGTGGTAGCTTGCAAATATCCAGCTGAGAATAAACCCGCAGAAAAAGACCACGGCAAGTACTATAGGCAAACGATATTGCCCTTCAGCAATAAAGTAACTTAAAGTGACGACTTGTTCATTTTTAGCACCAAATAATAAAGCTAAAACAAACAACAATCCAACGAGTACAACAACAATAAATGATCTCACGCTATTCTCCATGAAGGTGTATCAATATAATGATTATCCAAGAAATTTACTGGGCTGACCAGCATTGACTGTCATTAGATATAAAAAAGCCTCCAAAAGGAGGCTTTTTATTCAGTCATTAATCAAGGATTAACAACATCGACACGTTCGCGCAGTTCTTTACCCGGCTTAAAGTGCGGTACATACTTGCCTTCCAAATCAACAGAGGTGCCTGTTTTTGGATTACGACCCATACGTGGTGCACGATAGTGAAGTGAAAAACTACCAAATCCGCGGATTTCTATACGATCACCGGTTTCTAATGTTGTTGCCATTTGCTCCAACATTTCTTTGATTGCACTTTCCACTTCCTTCGCCGACAGTTGCGACTGCCTAGTGGCGAGTTTTTCGATAAGTTCAGATTTTGTCATCTTAGCTATCCCATATTATCAAGCCAAACACAGTCGCCTAATGGGGAGGAATTCCCCATACAACAGACGATTTTCGATTACTTACGAGCCGCTTTGAAAGCTTCAGCCATTGCGCTGCTCATTACAACTTCATCTTGCTTGTTCAAAGTAGCAATCGCTTCTTTCTGTTCAGCTTCATCTTTCGCTTTGATAGATAAGCTGATAGAACGGTTCTTACGATCTACACCCATGAACTTAGCTTCGATTGCATTACCTACTGAGTATACAGTAGATGCATCTTCGATGCGTTCTGAAGAGATGTCAGCTACACGGATATAACCTTCAACTGTTTCAGCCAATTCAACTGTAACACCTTTTGCGTCAACAGCAGAAACAGTACCGTGAACTACGGTGCCTTTCTTCTTGTCAGCTAAGTATGCGTTGAATGGATCATCTTCAGTTTGCTTAACACCTAAGCTGATGCGCTCACGCTCTGGGTCTACTGAAAGAACCACTGCATGGATTTCGTCGCCTTTCTTGTATTCAGATACTGCATCTTCGCCAGTACCGTTCCAAGAAATATCAGATAAGTGAACAAGACCATCGATTCCACCGTCAAGACCGATAAAGATACCGAAGTCAGTGATTGACTTGATCTTACCAGATACTTTGTCGCCTTTGTTGTAACGAGTTGCGAAGTCATCCCATGGGTTAACTTTACACTGTTTCAGGCCTAGAGAAATACGACGACGCTCTTCGTCAATGTCTAGTACTAACACTTCAACTTCATCACCTAAGTTAACAACTTTAGATGGGTGAATGTTCTTGTTAGTCCAATCCATTTCAGAAACGTGAACTAAACCTTCAACGCCTTCTTCGATTTCTACGAAGCAACCGTAGTCAGTTAAGTTAGTTACGCGACCAGTAAGACGTGTGCTTTCTGGGTAGCGCTTGCTGATTTCTAACCATGGATCTTCGCCAAGTTGCTTAAGACCTAATGATACGCGAGTACGCTCACGGTCATATTTAAGTACTTTAACGTTGATTTCGTCACCAACATTAACGATTTCAGATGGGTGCTTAACACGTTTCCAAGCCATATCTGTGATATGTAAAAGACCGTCAACACCACCCAAGTCTACGAATGCACCGTAGTCAGTAAGGTTTTTAACGATACCTTTAACAGCTTGACCTTCTTGTAGATTCTCAAGAAGAGTATCACGTTCAGCACTGCTTTCAGATTCGATAACTGCACGACGAGAAACAACAACGTTGTTGCGCTTCTGATCAAGCTTGATAACTTTGAATTCTAATTCTTTGTACTCTAAGTGAGCGGTGTCGCGAACTGGGCGCACGTCAACTAGAGAACCTGGTAAGAAGGCACGGATACCGTTTAATTCAACAGTGAAACCACCTTTAACTTTACCATTGATGATACCGATTACAGTTTCAGCATCTTCGTACGCTTTTTCTAGAACGATCCAAGCTTCATGACGCTTAGCTTTTTCGCGAGACAATTGAGTCTCACCAAAGCCATCTTCAACAGAGTCAAGGGCTACGTCAACTTCATCACCAACTTGAATTTCTAAAACGCCTTGTGCGTTTTTGAATTCGTCAGCATTGATTGGACTTTCAGACTTAAGGCCGGCGTCAACAAGTACCATACCGTTTTCAATGGCAACAACTGTACCACGAACGATAGAACCTGGACGGAACTCTAAAGTTTCAAGGGATTGTTCAAATAGATCAGCAAAAGATTCAGTCATGTTTTAGGTTACTTCATTATATAAAACCACCATCCATCCTAGATGTGGAGTCTAGTAATATTATTCGTGTCATCCTTAACACAAACACCTACTGCACAATAAACGAGGATTCGGTTACGTGACAGTAATTTTTTGTCTAACGTATTCAAGCACTTGCTTCAATACATCTTCTATGCCTATGCCGCTTGTATCAATAACAAGTGCATCATTAGCTGGGACTAAAGGCGCAGCGGCGCGATTGGTATCACGGTCGTCTCGCTCGATAATTTCAGCTAAAAGGCGGTCGATTTTAACATCGAAGCCTTTGTCCTGCAACTGATTATAGCGTCTTTGCGCCCGTTCTTCAGCAGACGCAGTTAAAAATATTTTTACTGGTGCTTTAGAAAAGACCACGGTACCCATGTCGCGTCCGTCGGCAACTAAGCCTGGAGCGGCACAAAATGCCCGTTGGCGACGTAATAATGCCTCACGTACACGCGGTAATGCCGCCACTTTAGAGGCAGCATTTGAGCATTCTGGTGAGCGAATGGTCGTGGTAACGTCTTCGCCTTCGAGGACCACTTTAATGGCATCAGTCTGGCTGCCCGTTAAAAATTGGACATCAAGGTGTGCAGCCAATAAGGTCAGTGCTTCTTCGTTTTCTAGCTCAACATCATGATGAATAGCGGCTAAGGCTAAAACACGATAAATCGCACCACTGTCTAATAAATGCCATCCTAAATGCTGTGCCAATAATTGACATATTGTCCCTTTTCCTGCACCGCTAGGGCCATCAACTGTGATCACTGGAGATCGTTCTGACATAATTTGCTCCGAAAATAATCTATCTTCCCTGAAAACATACGAGGGTTCATCAAAATAAGCGCGCGAATTGTATAACAAATAAATGTTAATTACTGATGAATTTTCGGTTATTAAAACCAAGATCGACCTTTAATGGTGTTAAAGGCCGTGTTTTAATCTGTCGATGTGGTGTTATTTTGCCAGTTGTGCAAATTGCGCAAAATAATCCGGGAATGTTTTTGATGTGCAGTCTGGATCGTTAATGGTGATACCACAATCGGCAAAGGCCAATATTGAAAAACACATCGCCATACGATGATCGTTATAGGTATCAATCGCAGCGGTATTTAATACAGCTGGCGGCGTAATGGTAATATAATCATGACCTTCATCAACCGTTGCACCCACTTTACGTAACTCAGTTGCCATGGCGGCTAAACGATCAGTTTCTTTAATGCGCCAGTTATAAATGTTGCGAATAGAGGTAACGCCTTTAGCAAACAAGGCTGCGGTTGCAATGGTCATCGCCGCATCTGGAATGTGGTTCATGTCCATGTCGATACCCGTTAAGGTCGATTGACGGACAATAATGTAATCATCGCCCCACTCTATGTCTGCACCCATTTCAGCTAATACATCGGCAAACTTAACATCACCCTGAATACTTAAACGGCCAACGCCAGTTACTTTAACTTCACCACCTTTGATCGCGCCAGCAGCTAAAAAGTAAGATGCGGATGAGGCATCGCCTTCAACTAAGACTTTGCCAGGCGACACGTATTGTTGTCCTGATGGAATTTCAAAACGGGCGTAATCATGATTAATCACCTTGACACCAAACTTGGCCATCAACGAAATAGTAATATCAATATAAGGCTTAGAAACAAGCTCACCTTTAATAGTAATGTTCACGCTGTCTTTGGTCAGTGGTGCCACCATCAGTAGCGCAGTTAAGAATTGACTTGATAAGTTACCCGCAATCTCAACATCACCGCCATTTAATCCTTTAGCCTTGATGGTTAATGGCGGAAAACCATCGTTTTTAAGATAAGTCACATCGGCGCCAAGTTGACGTAACGCATCAACTAAATCACCAATAGGACGTTCTTCCATTCGAGGCTCACCGGTTAAGGTAAATTCGCCATGACCTAAGGTTAATGCCGCACACAACGGACGCATGGCAGTGCCTGCATTACCAAGAAACAGGCTTTGAGCTTGTTCACTATTCAGTGGCGATCCCATTCCCTCGAGCTCACAAACGGTATTGTTATTCGATAGACGATAATTTACCCCAAGTTGTTTTAACGACGCCAACATATAACGGATATCATCAGAATCGAGTAAGTTCGTTAGCGTAGTCGTGCCTTTGGCCAACGTGGCTAATAGCAAGGCACGATTTGAAATACTTTTTGAGCCAGGAATGTTAATTTCGCCATTCATGCGGGTAATATGGTCAAGACGCAGTTGTTTCATTAATACTCTTCTTTGTGTTGCACTCATTGAACGTCTACAGACCGACAGATGAGTAAAAGGCTTCACCGGATAAAATAAGCCTTACATCACCTCGTGAACTTAGGCTGATGTAAAAGGCAATGTTTCGATACAGTTTGGTAGGATCAATTTAATCTTTGGCAGTCCAATTCGTTCGGGATAAACGGGTTAACGCGTATATAAGAATGCGGCGTAAGGTGTGATGCTTAGTCATTCTACGCTAATACCTTGCAACAAACTTCTCGCTTACAAATAAGCAAGCCCGTTCAGCCGAACTTGGGCTGTGTCAGTGGCTTCTTTTTACTGCGTTAGCGTTACACCTCTAGAACAACACGTCATAAACTCCGCCTTATAGAAAATGGCCTCAAACGCTGCAACATCTATTGGAGTAAAGGTGCTTCGACAGCTCAACAACCTCAGTAATCGACTACATAATGTTTCATAGTGCTTACGTTACTGATTGTCGCCAAGGATTCAACCGTTATTTTATGTTTTAGGTGACTTTTATGCTCAAGTTGAAATTTTTTAACTTTAGTTAGGTTTTTCTCGACAAATCTGCACAGTTCAGACCATTAATGACGGTCTGATTTAGTTGCCCAGATTGATTAGGGGTTAGCAATGTTAGACCTAATAAGGCTGATTTAGCAGTTCTTTATTGGTATAATTCACGTTATGCTAAAGCCAAGATCCTGTATCTTGTTTCGATTTAATGCGTGTAACTTTACAATAAGAAGGTCAATCCATGTTTAATTCATTAACCGCGATGCCAGCCGATCCGATTTTAGGCCTATTGACACAATATCGCGCAGACAAGCATCCCAATAAAGTCGATTTAGGTGTGGGTGTTTATAAAGACCCTGTTGGCCACACACCTATTTTAGATTGCGTAAAAGTTGCCGAAAAAATCCGTTTAGACACCGAAACAACAAAAGTGTACATAGGTCCAACAGGCTCAGCACCATTTAATCAACTCATGGGCGAATTAGCCTTCGGTGCCAGCCACAGTGTATTACTGGCCGATCGCGTTCGCACTGTGTCGACGCCAGGCGGAACAGGTGCCCTGCGCGTGGCAGCTGACTTTATTAAGCGTTGTAATCCTAATGCAGTGTTATGGGTAAGCGACCCAACATGGGCAAACCACACGGGTTTATTTGAAGCCGCAGGCATTACAGTTAAAACCTACCCATACTATGACTACGACAACAAAACACTTAAATTTGATCAAATGCTAGCGACGTTAAACACCATAGATAAAGATGACGTGGTGTTATTTCATGCATGCTGTCATAACCCAAGCGGCATGGATTTAAGCACCGATCAATGGGATGAAGTGGTTAAGGTTACGGTTAAGCAAGGTTTTACGCCATTAATTGACATGGCTTACCAAGGCTTTGGTGACGGCGTAGATGAAGATGCCTACGGCGTGCGCCAAATGGCTGCGGCAGTAGAAAGCATGATTTTATGCAGCTCTTGCTCAAAAAACTTCGGTTTGTACCGTGAGCGTATTGGTGCCTGTTCCATTGTCGCTAAAGACAGTACAACGGCTAACGTGGCACTGTCGGTAATGTTATATGTTATTCGCTGTATTTACTCAATGCCCCCAGCCCATGGCGCGGCGATTGTTGAAACCATCTTAGGCTCGCCAGCGCTTAAACAGCAATGGTTAGCTGAGCTCAAAGTGATGCGCGACCGTATTAACGGCAACCGTACTATGTTGGTTGAACAATTAGCCGCCAATGGTGTTGACCGCGACTTTAGTTTTATCGCCCGTCAAAAAGGCATGTTTTCATTCTTAGGGGTTAACCCTGAACAAGTGGCCATACTTAAACAGCAATACAGTGTGTACATGGTCGGCTCAAGCCGGATCAGTATTGCCGGTATTAGCCAAACCAATGTTGATTATTTAGCTAAATCTATTGCGGCAGTATTATAACAAAAACCCATTTTGATAAGCGTTAGTATAAGTAGAAAAAATCAATAAAAAGGTCGCTTATTGCGACCTTTTTGTTGCTCAGTTTACTCAAATAGACTTGCCAAGGATCGCTTACAGACCTAGATGTTAACCCGTTCAGCTGATGACAAATAAATCCAAACATAGGCAATTTATGTTATCGAATGTATATGTTATTGAATGTAGGCAGCGTAGGCAGCGTTTACAAATATTTCGTTATGGTTAACTCATCATCGATTAGTTAATCTCAACTTGGCATAAGAGATAGGATTAACTGATAGGTATCAATAGCTTTTCAAATCATCAATATCAAGCTTGCCAATTATGTTGCTCACAAGGCGTATTCTCGTATTCATAGCGGCGTCAATCGCTGGCCTATAGTAAATCAAGATAACTTCAATCGCCAAATAAAGGGCTTTTTGATAAACGTTTATTATCCCGAGTTGAGATGAATGACTTCCAAATGCCGATAATAATCATTATGGATATTTTTGGATGCAGTGCTTAGGTGACGGCACGGTTAAATCTGTAGGTGATGGTTGTAGATGAATTGAAGCTGCTTGTCGTATTTAATGTTCCCTCATCGGGATATAGATCCCAATATTTAAACATTATTATATTATGCCTGTGTAAATATCTAATATCCCATAGGAATATGTACCCTGACGCAGAATTTAACATGTTGTCAAGGTGAATCAGCTATGCAAAATGAAGCCATAAGTGCACAAGAGATCCCCGAGTCTGTCGTTGTTTCAGATACACGCTGGTCACGTCAGGATACAACCTGGATGTTGAGCTTGTTTGGCACGGCCGTCGGTGCCGGAATTTTATTTTTACCTATCAATGCGGGAATGGGTGGCTTTTGGCCATTGGTCTTAATGGTGCTAATGATTGGCCCTATGACCTATCTTGCTCACCGTGGTCTATCCCGTTTTCTATGTTCATCCGCCATTGCTGACAGTGACATCACTCAGGTAGTAGAAGAACATTTTGGTATTGGGGCGGGTAAAGCCATTACCTTACTGTATTTTTTAGCCATTTATCCCATTGTGTTAATCTATGGCGTTGGGATCACTAATACCGTCGACAGTTTCATTATTAATCAATTAGGCATATTTACCGAAGTCCCAAGAATGTTGCAGGACGGTGCGCCAGCATTAACAGATGCTGGTGTGCAGATTATCGATAAAATAAGTGCTATTCCGCGTTGGCTACTTTCGGGCATGCTGATCTTATGCATGATGTCTGTGATGGTCGCAGGTGAAAAATTTATGCTCTCTGTAACGCGGATATTAGTCTATCCCCTAGTCGCAATCCTCGCTTTCATGTCATTGTATTTAATACCAGACTGGAAGTTTGATGCTCTTATGGTTGTGCCTTCGGCCACTAATTTTCTTGGTACCGTCTGGTTAACTATTCCAGTGCTTGTGTTTGCCTTTAACCACTCGCCTGCTATCTCCCAGTTCTCGGTTTCGCTCAAAAAAGAACACGGCGCTAATGCCTCCCACAAGGCCGATGTCATACTACGCAATACGACCATCATGCTAGTGGGATTCGTGATGTTGTTCGTATTCTCCTGTGTATTGTCCTTAACACCGGTGCAATTGTTAGAAGCAAAAGCCGATAACCTACCGATCCTGTCTTATCTTGCCAACGTTCATGAAAGTGGTTTTATCAGCTATGTTGCACCTGTGATTGCTTTCATCGCCATTATTTCATCTTTCTTCGGCCACTACATGGGGGCTACCGAAGGCTTAAAAGGCATTATTACTAAGCAATTACCCAATAGCGGCAAGCCAGAAAACAGTCACAAATTGGATAAATTTATCTTAGGATTTATGTTTATTACTACTTGGGCCGTGGCGATTATCAACCCAAGTATACTTGGCATGATCGAGGCGCTTGGTGGCCCCGTTATTGCTGCTATTTTGTATATTATGCCAATGTATGCAATACATAAGGTGCCGGCTCTGAAAGCCTACCGAGGACGAGTGAGCAACATCTTCGTCGTCATTACGGGTTTATTGTCAATGACCGCCATTGTGTTCGGCTTACTGAGCTAAATGAGAATGGTGAGATAAATGAGCTAAGTGGGCTAAGTGGGCTAAGTGGGCTAAGTCCATCATACCTTCCCTTTTATTTGAGCGAATTAACCACCGCTTTTTTTTCATAAGGGAAGGTTTTACCCATAAAAGTACCGAGTCAGCAGTAGAAAAGGTCTATAACGTTTGATGTTGTGAATGCAAAAAAAACCTATCCAGTGAAACGTTTAGCATAGATGAAGTCTGTTTTGCGGAGCGCTCAATGTTAACCTTTAACCTTGAGGGGGCTCGATAAATCATTATTACGGTTGTGAACTTGTCACAAAACAAAAACTAGAAGTAGCTCAAAACCTTATTCACATTACTTTGATAGAATTGAATTAATATCACCGCCTTCGTTGAGTTAACACCACTAATGTCTTTTTATCAATCTCCCAAAAAAATATCTGCTTTTGATGCTAAGTTTGAAGCACAAAAAATAGCGTTTGCACCGGTCAGTTTTCAAGTCGCACGTTGCTTAAGTCAATTTGATTTACTCACCAAAGTTGATGAGGTTGGTGAGAAAGGTATTAGTCTAGTTCAACTTACCCAAGATTCCGAGTTGTCTGAATATGCCATTCATGTCTTGCTTGATATGGGATTAAGCATGGGCATTTTTTGGTGTAAAGATAATCATTACCGCCTCGATAAAACTGGCTATTTTTTACTCCATGATGATATGGCCGCAAAAAATCTAAACTTCATCCATGATGTTTGTTATCAAGGCTTGTTTGAGCTTGAAGATTCACTTAAGCAAGGCAAAGCAATAGGGCTTAAACACTTTGGCGATTGGGACACTATTTACCCGGGCTTAAGCCAACTACCAGAACAAACTAAAAAAAGCTGGTTTGAGTTTGATCATTACTATTCAGATCATGCTTTTGACAGCCTATTACCATTAATATTCAAGTCACAGCCGGCGCATATTATTGATGTGGGTGGCAATACCGGTAAATGGGCATTTGCCTGCACCCATTATAATAAAAACGTCCACGTCACTATTATGGATTTACCGGGGCAACTTGTTGTGGCAATGAAAAATGCACAAACACAGTTGGTTGCAGATCGCGTTCATCCCTTTGAAACAGATTTACTCGATAGCGAAAAGCCTTTTTGCCAAGAGGGTGATTTATATTGGATGAGTCAATTTTTAGATTGTTTTTCTAAACAACAAATAAGCATTATTCTTAAGCGCACTGTGGCAGCGATGAAACCTGATAGTGAACTTTGTATTTTAGAGACATATTGGGACAGGCAACCCCATGAAGCTGGTGCCTATTGTGTTAACGCAACGTCTTTGTATTTTACTGCTATTGCCAATGGAAATAGTCGGATGTACCACAGTAAAAATATGCTTAACATGATCATTGAAGCTGGACTGTATGTTGATCAAGACATCGACAACATCGGCCTGGGTCATACTTTACTGCGCTGCAAACTCAAGCCTACTTATCAATAGTGTTTAACTGAAGTTGCTATACATCTAATCAACACGTCATTTATTCTCCACATAAAAAAGCGAATGCTGGTCGGCATTCGCTTTTTTATTGCTGAACCAAGGTTAAGGTTAGTTAGGCTTGATGGTGCTTTACAGCAAAGTTATTCATAAAGTCAACCAGGGCTTGCACGCCGGCTAGCGGCATGGCGTTATAAATACTGGCACGCATACCGCCTACGTTACGATGACCTTTTAATGCCATTAATCCTACCTGCTCTGCTTGAACTAAAAACTCACTGTTTAACGCATCATTCACTAATTGGAAGGTCACGTTCATACGTGAGCGGTTATTAAGTGCGACGCCGTTTTTATAAAACGGATTATTGTCGATACAATGATACAGTAACGCCGCTTTTTGTTGGTTCAATTGAGCCATCGCACTCACACCACCATTAGCCGCTAACCAGGCAAACACTTCAGAGGCTAAATACCAAGCAAACGTTGGTGGGGTATTAAACATTGAGCCATATTCAACCGCCACGCGATAATCCATTATTGATGACTGCGGTAGGCTTGGAAGTTTAAGCATATCGTCACGCACGATCACAATCGACAAGCCTGATGGGCCAATGTTCTTTTGCGCGCCAGCATAAATGAGTCCGTATTTGCTGACATCAATTTCATGGGACATGATGGTTGATGATAAATCAGCAACGATGGGCCAAGGGCTCGTTAACTCTTCAAAAATTTCGATGCCATCAACGGTTTCGTTTGAGCAATAATGCACATAACGATAGTCTTTCTTGATTGTGCTTAAGTCGGGTAATGTTACCTGGTTAAGACCATTGATCTGTTCAACAATATTGATGCTGTCAATATGTTGCTCACCCACCAGTTTTTGCGCTTCTGTCACCGCTGACGACGACCATTGACCACTGACTAAATAAAGCGCCCGACCGTTATCACCCAAGAAGTTATTCACTACGTTAGAAAATTGGCCGCGGCCACCACCATGCATAAATAACACATGATAGTTTTTAGGGATGTTCATCAACTTGCGTAGTGTGACCTCTGCTTGCTCGGTCAGTGCAATAAACTCTTTACTGCGATGACTGATTTCCATCACGGAGACGCCTAGGCCATTCCAATCAATTAATTCCTGTTGTGCTTTTTGCATCACAGCTTGAGGTAACATGGCCGGTCCAGCACAGAAATTATAAATTGCGCTCACAAACAACTCCTTTGACAAATAATCAATATAGACAATAACAAGTTAACCGTAATAATAAGGATTTTACGGGGTGATGAATAGGCCTTTATTTACCTATTTTGATGAAATTTATTCCGTAATATAAAACGGGCGCCATTAAGGCGCCCGTTCGAGGAGAAATTGACAACAAGGGTAATAAATTACTCTTGTTCGTTTGCTCCGGTTTTGGCATCGTCTGGATCAGTTGATTCAACATCATCAGTTGATTCAGCATCGGTCACTTCAGCATCGATAACATCGCTTACTGGAATAACATTGCCTTCTTCGTCTAACAACTCTTCAGTTTGAATCTCTTCAATACGCTGTAAACCAACAACTTTCTCGTCTTCAGCTGTACGGATGATAGTCACACCTTGAGTGTTACGACCAATAATTGATACGCCTTCAGCAGGCGTTCGCACTAAGGTGCCTTTATTACTGATCAACATGATTTCGTCAAAAGTGCCAACTTGAACGGCACCGACTACTTCACCATTACGCTCGCTTACCTTAATCGATACCACACCTTTAGTGCCGCGACTCTTCGCTGGGTATTCATCCAACTCGGTACGTTTACCGTAACCGTTTTCAGTTATGGTTAAAATCGCACCGTCAACTTTAGGCACTATTAACGATACCACTTTTTGGCCCGCATCAAGCTTAATACCACGAACACCGGTTGCAGTACGGCCCATTGGGCGTAGCGCAATGATTTCTTCGCCCGTTTCAGCATCAATCTTCACTTCACCGGTTTCAGAATCACGCGCTTTCTCATTAAAGCGAACCACTTTACCTACATTAGAGAACAACATAATGTCGTTACTGCCGTCAGTAATATCGACGCCAATTAATTGATCACCGTCTTTTAGGTTTACAGCAATAATCCCGTTTGAACGTGGGTTGCTGTAAGCTGTTAATGCTGTTTTCTTAACCGTGCCATGCGCTGTTGCCATGATGATAAATTTATCATCAGCATATTCACGTACCGGCAGAATTGCCGTAATGTGCTCACCGTCAGAAAGTGGTAATAAGTTAACAATAGGACGTCCACGAGCAGTACGACTCGCTAATGGTAATTGATACACTTTTAACCAATACATTTTACCAAAGTCAGAGAAGCAGAGAATCGTGTCATGGGTGTTTGCCACCAATAACTTTTCAACAAAGTCTTCATCTTTTACTTTAGTTGCCGCTTTGCCTTTACCACCACGACGCTGTGCTTGGTAGTCAGACAAGACTTGGTATTTTGCATAACCTAAGTGAGATAAGGTCACGACAACGTCTTCTTCATTGATTAAGTCTTCAAGACTCATATCAATTTCATTAGCGTTGATAATCGTGCGACGTTCATCACCATATTGCTCAAGAATTTCTTCTAGTTCTTCTTTAATCACTTCCATCAAACGCGATGGAGTACGAAGAATGAATAACAAACCCGCAATCAGAACTAAAAGCTCTTCATATTCAGCTAGAATCTTGTCATGTTCTAGACCGGTTAAACGGTGCAGACGTAATTCAAGAATCGCTTGTGCTTGATGCTCGGTTAAATAGTACTGACCATCACGGATGCCATACTGTGGTTCTAACCATTCTGGACGCGCAGCATCATCGCCCGCTTTTTCAAGCATGCCTTGTACATTACCTAACACCCAACCTTGTGCCACTAATTTAGCTTTGGCTTCAGCCGGTGTAGGAGAGGCTTTAATTAACGCAATAATCGGATCGATGTTAGCCAGTGCAATGGCGAGTGCTTCAAGAATATGAGCACGGTCGCGGGCTTTACGCAGTTCAAATACGGTACGGCGCGTAACCACTTCACGACGGTGAAGAATAAAACACTCAAGCATTTCTTTAAGGTTAAACAACTTAGGCTGACCGTTCGTCAATGCCACCATGTTGATACCAAAAGAACACTGCATTTGTGTTTGAGAATATAAGTTGTTTAGTACAACCTCACCCACTTCACCGCGTTTGATTTCAATAACAATACGCATACCGTCTTTATCAGACTCATCGCGTAGGCCACTGATACCTTCTAATTTCTTATCTTTTACAAGCTCGGCAATTTTTTCAATCAAACGGGCTTTGTTAACTTGATATGGAATTTCATGAACAATAATACGTTCACGACCATTCTCTTCCGTTTCAATGTCAGCTTTAGAGCGCATGATAGCGCGGCCACGACCAGTGTTGTAAGCATCAATAATGCCTTTGCGACCGTTAATTGATGCTGCCGTTGGAAAATCTGGACCTGGAATGTATTCCATTAACTGTTCAATCGACAAGCTTGGATCGTCGATTAACGCCAAACAGCCTTTCACTACTTCTGTTAAGTTGTGAGGTGGAATGTTAGTGGCCATACCGACTGCAATACCAGATGAACCATTGATTAATAGGTTCGGTACGCGTGTTGGTAATACCGCAGGGATCATCTCTGTGCCGTCATAGTTAGGCACAAAATCAACGGTTTCTTTTTCAAGGTCCGCTAATAATGAATGCGCCAACTTTTGCATACGAATTTCGGTATAACGCATCGCCGCAGCAGAGTCACCATCGACCGAACCAAAGTTTCCTTGTCCGTCTACTAATGTGTAGCGTAGCGAGAACGGTTGCGCCATACGTACAATTGTATCGTATACAGCGGTATCACCATGGGGGTGATACTTACCAATTACGTCACCAACGACACGAGCGGATTTTTTATATGGTTTGTTCCAATCGTTTTTTAATTCGCTCATTGCGAACAATACCCGACGGTGAACGGGTTTTAAACCGTCACGGACGTCAGGTAATGCACGACCTACAATTACGCTCATTGCGTAATCAAGGTAAGAATTCTTAAGTTCGTCTTCGATGTTAATTGGCGAAATAGATGATGCCAGATCAGTCATAAACTGCGCGTTCCCCTAAAGTGAGCTGACAATAAAACTTAGATATTATTATCTAGCTTAAAAACGTGATTTGGCATTCTAACACAGATATTTAATGTCGCCAGAACTAAGACCTGCCAAATGCTCTATCACTATTAATAATTACAAAAAAGCTAACATTTTCAGATAATTTAGTTTATTCGTTGGCTAATATATGGCTAAATTTTAGCAAGAATAAAACGCCACTTGCTGATGCTTTAAGCACTTAAGCGCACAAAATGATAATCCACCGCACTTAAATGGATGTTTTATGAGCAAGCGTGACCGGAGAAAGCCATTGTTGACTACTATTCACCAAGGTTATCGCTATAATAGCGACCATACTTTCATTAAACACTTAGGTTAAGTTATGTCACATGCTGAACAATCGACACCCAATGTAGATCCGCTAGAGATCGCAAAATTTGAAGCCATGGCGCAAACATGGTGGGATCTCAATGGTGAGTTCAAGCCATTACACTTACTTAATCCACTGCGTTTAAACTACATTGACCAAACCGCTGACGGCATTTTCGATAAGAAAGTCTTAGATGTCGGTTGTGGTGGCGGCATTTTATCCGAAAGCATGGCGCGCCTAGGTGCCCACGTTGATGGTATTGATATGGGTACTGAGCCGCTTGAAGTGGCAAAACTGCACGCATTAGAGTCTGGCGTGTCAGTTAATTATCTTAAAACAACTGCCGAAGCACACAGCGATAGCCACCGCGAGTATTACGATGTGGTGACTTGCATGGAAATGCTCGAACATGTACCCGATCCACAATCGGTTATCCAAGCATGTTGTGACATGGTTAAACCCAATGGCTTTGTGTTTATCTCCACCATTAACCGCAATATGATGTCATACCTGCAGACCATTATCGGTGCTGAATATTTATTGAAAATGCTCCCGGTTGGCACCCACGACCACAGTAAGTTTATTCGTCCATCTGAACTAATGGCATTAGTCGATAATACCGACTTATTGTGCAAGGATGCATTAGGGATTACGTACAACCCGTTGTCAGGAGTGTTTAAGTACACTAACAGTGTTGATGTTAATTATATGATAGCCACCCAAAAAATTGATTAATCATCCTGGTGACTCTTTTCAACGTTTTAATGTATGTGAACCAGAGTAGCGTTACTTCCTGCCAATAACGCTATAAAGGTGCATACATGATTCTATTATTATTGACTCTTGTTAGGAGCTAGCCTTTGCATAAGCAAGATATAAAAGGGGTACTATTTGATTTAGACGGTACTTTAGCCGACACAGCCCCTGATTTAGTCCAAGCATTAAATCTCAGTTTGGACGAAGCCGGTTTTAATGTCCAAACGCTTGAAACGATGCGCCATGCGGCGTCACACGGCAGTTTATATTTAGTTAAAACGGCTATTCCGCACGCCGAGGAACGAGTACAAATTGCTATTCAGCAAGCACTACTTCGCTATTATGCCCAGATAAATGGCGATCACAGCCGCTTGTTCGACGACTTACCCGAACTCTTATCGCTGTTAGATTCACAAGCCATTCCTTACGGTGTGGTCACCAATAAGCCGGCTCGATTTGCCCGGCCATTAGTTGCAAAGCTGGGCTTAACCGATAAACTTAAAACCATGATCAGTGGTGATAGTACCCGTTATTCAAAACCTCATACCGCACCGATGTTTTTAGCCGCACAACAAATCGCCATTGCCCCTCAAAGTATTTTATACCTCGGAGATGCCGAACGAGATTTAGTTGCGGCCCACAATGCGAGTATGTTGGGTGGCGTTGCCTTGTGGGGATATTTGTCCGCTACTGACAAACCTGACACATGGCCTGCTGGCAGACAATTTGAACACGGTGCATCACTGAAACAATTTTTCACTGAATAAGGCGATTTTGTTGTATTTGAGTCACCGGTTAATTGGCACCATTTTGGGGTAAATAATCAATATTTTTGAATAAATGATTAGTATGCTGATCATCTCTGGTCACACGATCAAAATCAACCAAAGATCAACCTATAAACCAGCAATATTTTTTGATCGCTGTTTATTTTAGCGATCAAATCTTTCTTATTTGATGGTTTAAAAAATATCATTTATCAAAAACACTTTATAAATTTGGGCTCTAGGGTTAGTTGTCACTAACCCTACCGTTTATCCTCAAGTTATCCACAAGAAGTTAATTAAATTGTGGCTTGCAAAAATCCCCAAACCTCACTATCTTGTATCTAAGATTTTAAATAACACCATATCTTGTGTGTGACTGGCAATCAAAACACTACGCACCTGCATTACAAGGACGTAGTCGATAAGTGAATGTACTGGTATTTTACTACCATGTTGTGAGTACGTTCAGCTTGATTGTTTAACATGGAATTGTTTTGTAACTGATTCAGATCGAATCAAGTTACATGGTATCCAACAACAGATCACACGATTAGATATAGAACCAAGGCCTCTCTTCAATGAATAGCAATATGACAGTCACCAAGCGCAGCGGCGAACGTGAATCGATCGATTTAGATAAAATTCATCGCGTGATCACTTGGGCAGCCAATGGATTAAAAAACGTCTCAGTATCTGAAGTAGAACTTCGATCTCACCTGCAGTTTTTCGACGGCATTCCAACAGAAGCCATTCATGAAACGATTATAAAAGCCGCAGCTGATTTGATCTCTCCGGAGTCCCCAGATTACCAATTTTTGGCCGCGCGTTTAGCCGTATTCCATTTACGTAAAAAGGCTTTTGGTCAATTTGAGCCGCCTAAATTATATGACCATGTCACCAAGTTAGTCGAAATGGGTAAATATGATATGCATATCATGGCTGACTATAGCCGTGAAGAATTAGACATTCTTGATAGCTATATTGATCACTGGCGTGACATGAACTTCTCTTATGCCGCGGTAAAGCAACTTGAAGGTAAATACCTGGTTCAAAACCGTGTGACCCATGAGATGTATGAAAGCGCGCAGTTTTTATATATTTTAGTGGCCGCATGTTTGTTTGCGCGTTACCCAAAAGAAATCCGCTTGAAGTACATTAAAGATTTCTATGACGCGACGTCTTTGTTTAAGATTTCTCTGCCAACGCCAATCATGGCCGGTGTACGAACGCCTACTCGTCAGTTCAGCTCATGTGTATTGATTGAGTGTGATGACAGCTTGGATTCAATCAATGCTACGGCATCGTCAATCGTTAAATATGTCAGCCAACGTGCTGGTATTGGTATTAATGCCGGTCGTATTCGTGCATTAGGCAGCCCTATACGCGGCGGTGAAGCATTCCACACGGGTTGTTTACCATTTTATAAGTATTTCCAAACAGCGGTGAAGTCTTGTTCTCAAGGCGGCGTACGCGGTGGTGCAGCAACGCTGTTCTATCCGTTATGGCATCTCGAAGTTGAATCGCTATTAGTGCTGAAAAACAACCGGGGTGTTGACGACAACCGTGTACGTCATCTTGACTACGGCGTACAGTTAAACAAATTAATGTACCAACGCTTAATCAAAGGCGAAAACATTAGCTTGTTCAGCCCATCAGATGTGCCGGGTCTTTATGATGCCTTCTTTGAAGACCAAGTAGAATTTGAACGTTTATACTTGCAGTACGAACAAGACAGCAGTATCCGTAAAAAACAGATTAAAGCCGTTGAGCTGTTTTCATTGATGATGCAGGAACGAGCCTCTACAGGTCGTATCTATATTCAAAACGTCGATCACTGTAATACCCACAGCCCATTTGACTCTAAAGTGGCGCCGATTAAGCAATCTAATTTGTGTTTAGAAATTGCCTTACCGACTAAGCCGTTAACTAACATTGACGATCCAGACGGTGAAATCGCCTTATGTACCTTGTCAGCGCTTAACTTAGGCGCGATTACCGACTTATCTGAACTTGAGCCGTTAGCTGATTTAGCGGTACGTGCGTTAGATAACTTACTTGATTACCAAGATTACCCAATAAAAGCGGCTCAAACGAGCTCGATGAATCGCCGTACGCTTGGTATTGGTGTGATTAACTTTGCTAACTACTTAGCTAAAAACGGTAAAAAGTATTCCGACGGTTCAGCAAACAACCTGACCCATAAGACCTTTGAAGCTATCCAGTTCTATTTACTGAAAGCGTCAATGAACTTAGCTAAAGAAAAAGGTGCCTGTCCGTTATTTCACGAGACCACCTACTCGAAGGGTATTTTACCCATCGATACCTATAAACGTGATTTAGACAAGATTTGTGACGAACCATTACACATGGATTGGGAAGGTTTACGTAGCGACATAAAACAGTACGGTTTACGTAACTCAACCTTGTCAGCATTAATGCCGTCAGAAACCTCATCGCAAATTTCAAACGCGACCAATGGTATCGAACCACCACGTGGCTTAATCAGCGTGAAAGCCAGTAAAGATGGCCAGTTAAAGCAAGTCGTTCCAGACTTTGAGCTGCTTAAAGACAAGTACGAACTGCTGTGGAATATGCCAAACAACGATGGTTACATCCAACTTGTTGGTTTAATGCAGAAGTTTATTGACCAAGCTATTTCTGCCAACACTAATTATGACCCAAGCCGTTTTGAAGGCGGTCGTGTGCCAATGCAGACCTTGCTAAAAGACTTGTTAAGTGTGTACAAACTGGGCATTAAAACATTGTATTATCATAATACACGCGATGGTGCTTCGGATCAGTTTGACGACATTATTGCTGTCGAAGAAGAAGACGATGACTGCGCCGGCGGTGCGTGTAAAATCTAATCATCACTTTATCTCTATTTAGCGGGGGATAATCCCCGCTTTGTGAAAAATGCGTTTTCAGGACACCTAAATAATGGCTTACTCTACATTTTGTCAAACACCTAACGATGCAACCAAAGAACCTATGTTTTTCGGGCAATCAGTTAATGTGGCACGCTACGATCAACAAAAATATGAAGTCTTTGAAAAACTGATTGAAAAGCAATTAAGTTTTTTCTGGCGTCCAGAAGAAGTTGATGTCAGCCGTGACAAAATTGATTTCGGTGATTTACCTGAACACGAAAAGCACATTTTCCTGTCAAACCTGAAATATCAAACCTTACTTGACTCTATTCAAGGCCGCTCACCAAATGTGGCATTTTTGCCATTGGTATCGCTACCAGAATTAGAGACGTGGATTGAAACATGGTCGTTTTCTGAAACGATTCACTCACGCTCTTACACTCATATTATTCGTAATATTGTCAATGACCCATCCGTGGTGTTTGACGATATCGTGCAAAATGACGAAATATTGAAACGTGCCGGTGACATTGCCGCTTATTACGATGATCTGATTAAACTGACCCAGATTAATAACCTGTTAGGTGAAGGTACTCATGTTATCGACGGCGAAGAAATCACCGTTAATTCACGTATCCTGAAAAAATCACTGTATTTATGCATGATGTCGGTTAACGCCTTAGAAGCTATCCGCTTCTATGTCAGCTTTGCCTGTTCATTTGCCTTTGCTGAACGTCGTGTTATGGAAGGTAATGCCAAAATCATCCGCTTAATTGCCCGTGATGAAGCGTTACATCTCAATGGGACACAACATATTATCGCCTTGATGCAAGGCGGCAAAGACGACCCTGAAATGGCAGAGATTGCTATTGAGTGTAAGCAACAAGCTTATGACTTGTTCGTCAAAGCAGCAGAACAAGAAAAAGAGTGGGCTAAATACTTATTTAAAGACGGATCAATGATTGGCCTAAATGAACCGATCCTATGTCAGTACGTTGAATTTATTACTAACCAAAGAATGAAATCAGTACATTTGCCTCAGCCTTATGAAGAACGGTCTAACCCACTACCCTGGATGAAAAATTGGTTAGAAAGTGATGCAGTACAAGTGGCCCCACAGGAAGTAGAGGTGTCATCTTATCTTGTTGGCCAAATTGATTCTTCTGTAAATAGCGATGAGTTTTTAGATTTTGACCTATAAAAAACTTTTCAAAAAATCGCCAATTGTAAGCTTGAAAGGACAGCCGATTATTTTATTTGACGGCCAACATTCAAGCTTACTAGAAGCGCTTGAGTCGAAAAAAGTAAACGTGTTTTCAGAATGTCGTAACGGATTTTGTGGCGCATGTAAAACCACCGTAATATCTGGTGAAGTAAACTACCTATCAGAGCCTCTTGCAGAACTCAAATCCGACGAGTGTCTACCCTGCTGTTGTGTGCCTAATGGCGATTTAAACCTCAAACTCTCTACTGAGGGAGTCGAAGTCGTTGCTAAGCGACAATACGCTTCGGTAAATGACAGCCATACACTCACAACAGCATTAACCCAACAATTACAGATTAATCCCAAACGGGCCCTTGACCGTTAATCTATAAGCCCTTCAACACCCGTTATATATTCAGGGCAAAGCTTAACAACACCCGTTTACCAGACTCAATCTTAGTGACGTTATGCTCATACTTATCAGGACGAAATAAATACACCCGCCCCCATAAATTCACTATGCATTTAGCACAGCTAAACACCCCACCCACTTTAGGTTGGACTATTACGAGGTTCAGTTTGTAATAACGACCTTGTTGCACCGGATCGGTATGGGTCATCACTTGATGATGAGTATGATAGGTCACCCAATTTATCGACAACATACGGCTGCTTAAAATGGCTTTGTTAATCACGTTTGCCATATTCACTCCAATGAAAATATTTGCAACAGATTATATCGACTCAATAAAAAATTGGGGCCATATTCACCAGCTAAAATCGTCTAAGATAGACGAGGCGCTTCTGGATGCTTAGTGACAGAAATGCCATCCATCATAGGGGAAAAGGAACACGGTTAGCGTCAGAGGGATAGTGCAGAAAAGAAGACCATTATTGAATGGGTTAAATGACTAATACCTAATACCTAATTCCTAATTCCTAATTCACACTATCAATCCATAGCGACCATGAACCACTCTTAATCCCTGACGCATTAATCGCTAACGGATCAATCCTAACGAATTAATCAAATTGACTCTCCCGTCATCAACGACAATCTAACGCTTGTTAACTAATCTCAACTCGCGATAAACGATGGGATAAACGATGGGATAAATAAGCCAATATGACAATATTTGACCTATTTAACCTATTTGATAACCGTTTATATCCCGAGTTCAAGATTAACTGTTTGTCATTGTATCGCAAGAATCGTCATAACTATCCAGCTCAATAATACCTTGCAGGATCATGCCGTGATAATGGGCTTTTACCAGTTGATAATTCATGCTCGGCGCAAAAAAATAAGTCACCTCTTCAGCCCCTGTTTGCTCAACCGGTATAAGCTGTATTTCTCCCCAGGGCGCTATGGTAGCGGTTAATTTGTCTTTAACGTAGAACTGATAGGGTTCAATCGCATCAGAGGCTTGCCTTATTAGCGCAAATTGCTGTCGACCTCGAAGCACGTTTTCACGTATTTGGATCGCCAAAGTGTCCACATCTCTTAATGGTATGGTCTTTGATGCATAATTATCGATGTCCCCATCAATATCAACACGAGATTTAAGGCCATGGTTGTCAAAAGTCACTCGCATGTCTCGAGAGCGAAAACCAGTTACCTGTTGATGAAAATTATCGGTTAACCATTCGTTGCGATCAGTTGACCACGATAACTCGGTACGCTGTTGATATTGAGTGCCAATACCTAAAATGCTGGCTTTACTTTTTGAGGTGATAACGGCAGATTTACCCTGCCAGTGCTCAGTCCGAGTCATTTCTCCCATATGTAATCCACTGAGATAAATAGAATAATCAAAGCTGCGCTGACATTTTTGCTCAACGTCACTCGCCAATACGCTATTACTGTGCAGTAAACCACTTGAAAGACCGACTATTATCAGTATTCTAGTGGCCATTACACAAGCTTTGGTCGACATGCTGAGATTGCAATATCTTGTCAGCATAAGTTTTATTTGCGCCATTAATGTCATCATCAGAGAAAGCTTTTCACTTTTTGCTCTTACCTTAAAAATAGTGTTAGCTTAAAAAACTTCATTCACATTTAAGTAGAAGTTAGTTTCATTTTCACCCACCCCGACATCAAAACGTAAATTAATATTATCTTTAATTCTAAATCGAAATCCAGTGCCATAGGCCGTTAATAGCGTATCGGTTAGCTCACTGACTTTAGGTGCGACACTGCCAACAGCGCCCCAAAAGACCATGCCATAACGTTGGAACACTGGTAAGCGATATTCAACTTGCCCCATCATCATTTGCTCATCTCGGTAGCGACCTCTAATGTAACCCCGCATCGCATTAGAGCCACCCAAATCGGGTAATAAGTTCCAAGGTACGTCACCACTGGTTAGATGCCCTTGAACTTGCCAAGCGACTAAACCCGGTGTTGAACCTAAGTCTATATAGTTCGCTAATTCAATATTATAAGTAGAAAACGAATCGAATTGATCATTTTGATATAATCCCGCATCAACCTGAAATAACCACCCTTCTGTCGCGTTTAAACGGTAATCTCTTGAATCATAAATACTGGTGACGACAATGCCAGAACTAAAATTATCGGGCAGAATGGTATTTGAATCCACAGGTGCCTCTGTTGCGACTAATTCTAAACTGTCTGCACTTGTGTAAATAAAGTCAGCACCCACGCCAATAAAATAGTGGCTGGCAATTTCGGTCATCCAGCGAGGCTTAAAGCTATACAATTGTTCATTAAACTCATGATGATTGAGATCTTGATCGCCTTGTTCAATCCCTACTCCATAATAAACTGCCGCTTCATTATGCAGTTCTAAGTCAAGCAACAACCGCTGCTTGCCTTGGTTTAAAAAAGTCATATTTTCAACTTGAACGCCATAGGATTGATTTATAGAAGCAAATGAATTCAATACCAGTGATGAGGGTTGTTCTGCACTCGTTGCATTATCGGTTTTATATAACCCCACCATTAATAACCCCACGCCAAACTTTTTCTCTGGGGTGTAATAAGCCGTTGGTAAATAGCTCATATCAATGACTTTAGTGTCATCGAACTCACCATCTGCCCCAAAAACTGACAAAATGTTATCAATCCATGTTGGTTCCATGTCTTGGGGGGTGTCAAATAAAGGTTCAACAGCAAGGGCGGTGTTAGAAAAAACAAATAGTGCTAGAAGTAAGGTCCGTTTCATAAAAACTCTATTAAAATATTGAAGAATTAAGCTCGCACGATGATTTCTATGGCAAACTTTTGAATTATTGTGCTGTCCGTTAAGCCCACAGCGTTGAGTATAAAGGGTTGTTGCCGATGAAAATAATTTCAAAAAACACATTTTAAATAACAATCAATTCATCAAAGATTATCCTATCCACCACTGAATACTTACTGAATAAAAACTTAACCCTTACTGAAGAACAAGGTTATCAGATATTGAATTTAACGCTGACCGCCACACCTAGCGTTAGCCTGGACATGCAATCTACAGCAACCTTCTTTATCCGTTGATACCACTATGCTAAAGAATGCGAAAGAATATACCACATTTAGCACCCAATATTGACGATAGATCAATATCCAACAGATCCGTCTCACTTGGTAAAAAAATCAAAATTATCTATATTTAGGTGACTTGTTACAACATTTTAATCCATTAGACAAGAGTG
This sequence comes from Shewanella sp. S1-49-MNA-CIBAN-0167, assembly GCF_040310145.1. NCBI lineage: Bacteria > Pseudomonadati > Pseudomonadota > Gammaproteobacteria > Alteromonadales > Shewanellaceae > Shewanella > Shewanella sp. S1-49-MNA-CIBAN-0167. Next base: position 158,552 of record NZ_JBEOPO010000002.1, read on the forward strand.
TATAGGCTCAAATTTAGTGCAAATAAGCCTCATTTAATCTGTGACCTATCAGCAAGTAAAAATTATGCCCTTAGATATATCATCCAGCGCGCAACTAAGGTATAAAGTCGTTATGAAAACGCCTATAAGATTACAACCACTGGTTGACGATGGTCTCGTCGATGAAGTGATAAGCCAACTCATGAGTGGCAAAGAAGCTACCGTCTATATGATCCGATGTGGCGATGAGATCCGCTGCGCCAAAGTGTATAAGGAAGCCACTAAACGCAGTTTTAAAAAAGCAGCACAATATCAAGAAGGTCGAAAAACTAAAAATAGTCGTCGTGGACGAGCCATGGAAAAAGGCTCTAAATACGGCCGTGAAGAGCAAGAAAAAGCATGGCAAAATGCCGAAGTGGACGCGTTATACAAATGCGCCGCCGCTAAAATTAGAGTACCAGTGCCTTATGGTTGCTTTGATGGGGTGTTATTGATGGAGTTGATCACCAACGTCCACGGTGATGTTGCCCCTCGATTAAATGACATTACCCAGATGAGTGCAGAGCAAGCACAAACGCAACATCGCATCATGATGGGCTATGTTGTGCGGATGTTATGTGCAGGCATTGTCCATGGGGATTTATCCGAATTCAATGTACTGGTCGACAAGAATGGGCCGGTGATCATTGATCTGCCCCAAGCAGTTGATGCATCGGCAAACAATAATGCCAAAGCCATGTTATTCCGTGATGTGAATAATATGACCGACTACTATTCACAATTTGCTCCAGAATTAGCCATAACCAAATATGCTAAAGAAATGTGGGCTTTGTATGAACAAGGTGAATTAACACCTGAGACGCCATTAACCGGTGAGTTTGAAGATGATACAACCGCAGCCGATGTTGACTCTGTTTTAGAAGAAATTAACGCCGCATTTGAAGAAGCCCAAGAAAGGCGCGAGCGCTTGAACGAAGCACAAAGCGACGAGTATTAACCTAAGCGTTTACTCACGATAGTCTCATCAGATAATGCTGGTGGCTCGTTAACAATACCAAGCCTGACTTAACTAAAGCTCAGGCTTTTTATTACCCGTTTGAAACACCATATCAAGGCCAACGTTATCCCAAGGTCAGTCATTATTTAATCTTAACTCGGGATAGCGATGGGATAAATGATGACATTCGAATAATAACGGCCATAGTGAAATATATTGATCACTCTTTCGCTGGTACTAGCTTACTTTTAAACACCCCATAAAAGGCAATACAGGCACCCGCAAGACCTAAAAATGAGCATACTAAGCGATAGTCACTGTTGTCGAGAAAGAAGTTAGCCACACTGAAGATCAACAAAATGGCTAAGCCAACATTTTTGGTCATCATCATTTTAGGTTCAAACATTAGCCATTGTTCACATTTAGGGCATTGTGTTTCAACACCATGCTTGCCTTTTCGTACTTGTTTAAGTGCTTTTCGAGCAAATACAGCCTGACAACTAGGACATTCCATTCTACATCACCTTTCATAATTTTTAATCAATATAATACAATGTATTAACTCAACATTAAAGTTTCTCATTCCACGCCTGTACAGCAAAGTAAAGCAAAGGTCATTAACAATTCAACTATTTGGAACGTTCGTTCAAGATAGCCATTGAACGAATGATATAGTTAGTTTATAGTTTAGGGAATGCAGCACATTGTGAGCGGGCTAACCCGCCTGAGATGTGTATATTATCGACTAGTATATCAAATTCACTGAGCTTGATCGCTTAACTCAACACACAAATGGAGCACTGAATATGCATAAAATGATTGGATTTGATGTTTATGGCACATTAGTGGATCCGGTGGATATGGGTCAACATCTGCAGGAATTGATTGGCGATAAGGCACAAGAATTTGGTCAACTCTGGCACGATAAAAAAGTCGAATATGCATTTCGCCGCGGCTTAATGCAGCAATATGAAGATTTCGGTGTCTGTACCCATCAGGCATTGCAATATTGCTTGTCGGTTTTCAATGTCACACTATCTGCCCGTGCGCAACAGGAATTACTGGCAAAATTTAGTCAACTAACCGCCTTTGAAGACGTTATTCCTGGACTCGCACTACTGCGAAATCAAGGCCATACCCTGGCCGCATTTTCAAATGGCCCTGAAGTCGCGGTTCGTACGTTAATGCAAAATTCAGGTGTATTACCTCAATTACATGACGTCATCAGCGTTGACGACATACACACCTTTAAACCTGACCCTGCCGTTTACCATTATTTAATGACTCGCACACAATCCGAACCACATCATTGTTGGATGGTGTCCAGTAATCCATGGGATGTTATCGGTGCAAAAGCGGCAGGACTAAAAACGGCTTGGATCCAACGCGACAGTAAAAAAGTATTTGATCCCTGGGGCATCGAACCTGACTTAACCGTAACCAATTTAATTGAATTAAGTGAACAGCTCTATGCAATAAATGACTGAGATGCTGCATTAAAAAATAAAAGCATAACTCATAAGAGTTGATGCTAATACAATCAATCTAGACACGCTACACTAACAATCTTGTGCTAAGCGCATTTTAACTTTGTATCAGTAACCTTAGACAGGTTGCCACGAGGAAATTTTATGAGTAATGAATACACCCCACCTAACGTTTGGGTAAATAATACCAATGGTGGTAACAAGTGGGCAAACATCAATAGCCCTGAATCGGGTGCAAGATCGGATAAAGTACTACCAATAGGTAAGCATTCTTTACAGCTTTATTCCCTTGGCACACCAAACGGACAAAAAGTGACGATTCTTTTAGAAGAACTGCTTGCTTTAGGTATTAAAGAAGCGGAATACGATGCTTATCTCATTAATATTGGCGAAAGTGATCAGTTTTCGTCTGGGTTTGTTGATGTAAATCCAAACTCAAAAATTCCTGCCTTATTAGATAAATCAGCTGATGAAGACCTTAACGTATTTGAATCTGCTTCAATTCTGGTTCATTTAGCAGAAAAATTTGACCAGTTCCTGCCTAAAGATGGCAAAGCAAGAACCCAAACATTTAACTGGTTATTCTGGGCGCAAGGCTCGGCCCCTTTCCTCGGTGGCGGGTTTGGTCACTTTTACGCTTATGCCGATGAAAAACAGGAATACCCTATAAACCGTTTTGCCATGGAAGTTAAGCGCCAATTAGATGTGTTGGATAAGCAACTGGCAAAAAACACCTTTATTGCTGGTGAAGAATATAGCATTGCAGATATCGCTATTTGGCCGTGGTATGGCAATTTAGTCTTGGGTAATTTATACAGCGCCGCCGAGTTTTTAGACGTCGCCAGCTACAAGAATGTCATGCGCTGGGCCAGTGAGATATTAGCGCGCCCAGCAGTGCAACGTGGCAAAATGGTTAACACAACATGGGGCGAACCATGGGAAATGTTACCTGAACGCCACAGTGCAGCAGACATTGATGCAGTATTGGCCTTAAAACCTTAAGCACTGATGCGACTAAGCGACTAAGCGACTAAGCGATTGCTGATTAATCAAAATAGTGATCAATATTTCAATCATGTCGATAGTCAAATGATGTAACAAGATCACTCATCAGTTGCTCAGATTAGTATTGTCATTGTCATCATCAGTAGGCTAGTCGCCATTAGACTTGGCCAATGTAAACATTAAAAAAGCCTTCTGAATAATAGAAGGCTTTTTAGTTTATGCTATCGTGTTCTGAAATGGATTACGCCATTCTAACGGCACATCCAATCTGGTTTAAATACTCATCGCAAGCTCTGCGCCTTGGCGTATTGCGCGTTTAGCATCTAATTCAGCAGCAACATCGACCCCACCAATTAAATGCACAGGTAATCCACTGGCTTTCATTTCATCAACCAGACTGAGGTTAGACATTTGTCCTGCACACAACACAACATTATCGACAGCCAGAATTTCAGATTGTTCGCCGATGGTAATGTGTAGCCCTTGCTCGTCGAACTTTTCGTAGTTGACGCCTGTTTTCATATGAACTTGATGCTGTTTTAACACATTGCGATGGATCCAACCGGTTGTTTTACCTAATCCTTTACCCATTTTAGTTGTTTTACGTTGCAATAAATACACTTCACGGCCAGGGACATGCTCGGCTTTTTCAGTTAACCCGCCAGCATGCTGATAGGTTTTATCAATGCCCCATTGTTTTAACCATTTATCAGGTTGCAAGGTACTCGATTCTAATTCACATAAGAAATGCGCTATATCAAAACCTATGCCGCCAGCACCAATTAACGCCACTTTTTTACCAATTTCAACTTGGCCAGTTAATACTTGTTGATAATCGACCACTTTAGGGTTATCGAAACCCGGTAATGTCAAAGCTCGTGGCACCACACCAGAGGCAATGACAATTTCATCAAATTTTTCAGTCGCTAATACCGCTGCATCTAATTTGGTGTTTAAGCGTAACTCAACGTTATGCAGCTTAATTTGATTGACAAAATAACGAATGGTTTCGTTAAACTCTTCTTTACCCGGGATTTTACGCGCTAAGTTAAACTGACCGCCGACTTCAGATTTGGCTTCAAACAATACCACTTCATGACCACGAGATGCTGCATAGACAGAGAAAGCCATCCCTGCAGGGCCCGCACCCATCACAGCGATTCGTTTCTTATTGGCTGTGGGGGTAAAATTAATTTCGGTTTCATAGCAGGCTCGAGGATTCACTAAGCAGGTTGCCCGTTTCATCGAAAAAGTATGGTCCAAACACGCCTGGTTACACCCAATGCAAGTGTTAATCAATTCTGGCGTATTAGCTGCCGCTTTATTGACAAAGTCAGCATCAGCTAAAAATGGACGCGCCATCGACACCATATCAGCTTGACCAGATGCAATAATCGCCTCGCCTATTTCTGGAGTATTAATCCGGTTTGTGGCAATTAATGGTACCTTTACTTCAGCTTTGAGTTTTTCAGTCACCCAAGAAAATGCACCACGGGGCACATTAGTCGAAATCGTTGGTACACGCGCTTCATGCCAACCAATACCGGTATTAATAATACTAACACCCGCTTGTTCAAGCGATTTGGCTAGCTGAACCACTTCGTCCCACGTTGAGCCATTGTCGACTAAGTCGAGCATCGATAAGCGGAACACAATAATAAAATCACTGCCGACCTTCTGACGAATAGCGTTAACTATTTCAATTGGGAATTTAACCCGGTTCTCATAGCTTCCGCCCCATTCATCGGTGCGTTTATTGGTGCGAGAACTGATAAATTGGTTGATCAAATACCCTTCTGACCCCATCACTTCAACGCCATCATAGCCAGCTTTTTTAGCTAAAGCGGCGCTGGTTGCATAATCTTTAACAGTAGAACGTACTTGACGAGCAGACATAGCTGAAGGGGTAAACGGCGTGATCGGCGATTTTACTTTGCTCGGTGCTAAGCTAAAAGGATGATAGCTATAACGGCCAGCATGCAATATTTGCATACAAATTTTCCCGCCAGCCTCATGCACAGCATCGGTAACAATTTTATGTTTACCCACTTGCCAAGAAAAGCTTAATTGACAGGCATGTGGTGCTAAACGTCCACGTAAATTAGGCGCAATACCACCAGTGACAATTAAGCCTACGCCACCTTGAGCACGTTCTTTATAAAACGCTGCCAGTTTCTCAAATCCGCCTTTTTCTTCTTCTAACCCCGTGTGCATTGAGCCCATCAACACGCGGTTTTTCAGCTGTGTAAAGCCGAGATCTAAAGGTTCTAATAAGTGTGGAAACGACATTCAAACATCCTTTTTAAACAAGTGATTTAATCCAGCATACCCCGACAGTAAATTTTGCTCAATCATTTAAACGATTGTTTGATAAAAACCTTTACAATTCAATTTCACATTTATATTGATTTTCAGTTAGGATGATGACATTAGACTGATAAAGGAGTGGCAAATGTCCGCTAAACCCTCGTTTTTAAAAAGGATGTTTTTACTGTTATGGAATACAGTAAATGGTATCCGTAAGTTAATCATCAACGTTATATTTTTTGGTTTGTTGGCCGTAATAGCCGTCGCGATACTCAACAGTGAAGATGACATTATCATCGAAGATCAATCAGCCTTAGTGTTGAATTTGTCTGGGAGCATAGTGGATCAAAAACATTATGTAGATCCCATTGAAATGGCATTTAGCCAAGGGCAAGCTAATGATCCAGAAGGTGAAATTTTATTAGCGGATCTACTTTATACTATTAATAACGCCACTGAAGATGCCCGAATCAACAGTATCGTATTAGATTTAGGAAATCTTCAAGATGCCGGGATCAGTAAAATGACCGCCATTGGTAACGCATTAAAGCAATTTAAAGCCGCCAATAAATCGGTTATTGCCATGGCTAATGGTTATGATCAAAACCAATATTTTTTAGCCAGTTTTGCAGACAAAATTTACCTTAATAACCAAGGTATGGTGTCGCTAGATGGCTTGAGTCGTTACCGCTTATATTACAAATCGGCACTGGAAAAACTGAAAATCACCACTCACGTATTTCGAGTGGGTACGTTTAAATCTGCCGTAGAACCTTTTATTCGTGACGATATGTCCGATGCAGATAAAGTAGCCAGTAAAGTATTGTTAAACGATATTTGGCAAAGCTACTCAACTATTGTTGCCAGCAACCGTCAAATAGGCCCAGATCAATTAGTGTTAGGCACAGATGAGTACCTCGCTGAGCTGGATAAAGCGCAAGGTGATAGTGCCCAAATGGCGGTAAACATGAAATGGGTTGACGAGCTTGTTTCTGCTGATGCGTTCCGTGTCGCCATGATAGAAAGGGTTGGCAGTGATAAGGAAGGTAAAAACTTTAAACAAATTAGTTATAATAATTACCGTTCGTTAACCGCACCGACACCTAAGTTTGTTAAAAATGATTCCATTGCCATTATTGTTGCAAAAGGCACTATTCTTAACGGTAAACAACCTGCTGGACAAATTGGTGGCGAAAGCACCTCCAAACTCCTTATGCGAGCACGCTTTGACGATAAAGTAAAAGCCGTGGTACTTAGGGTTGATAGCCCTGGTGGTAGTGCATTTGCATCAGAGCAAATCCGTCAAGAAGTGTTAGCGCTAAAAGCGGCAGGTAAACCTGTTGTGGTTAGCATGGGTAGCCTTGCTGCATCAGGCGGGTATTGGATATCAGCCAGTGCCGACTATATTGTCGCAACACCGACAACCCTTACAGGTTCAATTGGTATTTTTGGTATGTTTGCCACATTTGAGCAAGCACTTAATCATATTGGTGTCACCTCTGACGGTGTTGCAACATCTGATTGGGCTGGATTATCGCCGGTTCGTGAATTAAGCCCAAAAGTGGCTACCGTAATACAACGTCATATCGAACGGGGTTATCATGAGTTTATTTCTCTGGTGGCTAAAGAGCGTCATATGACGCTAGAGCAAGTAGACAACATTGCTCAAGGCCGAGTATGGACGGGAAAACGTGCATTAACGCTAGGACTAGTTGATGAGCTCGGAGACATGGAGCTGGCGTTAGCTAAAGCGGCTGATTTAGCTAAAATGGACAAGTTCGACGTTAAAGTGATCGAGCAAGAGCTTAGCGCTGAACAGCAAATTATGCAGCAAATTATGGGGGCAAGTGCCGCTTACGTGCCTGATAGTGTCCGTCAAACCAGTGTCGTCGAGCAATTTATTAAACATTGGGCCGGCGCATTTGAAACATTATCAATGTTTGATGACCCTAATCATGTCTATATGTATTGCGAAAACTGTAATTACTAATCAATTAGTAATCAATTAGTAATCAATTATATGAACGCAATATGAAGATTATTCAAAAAAAGCCTGCTTAGCAGGCTTTTTTATTGGGGATCGATAAATAAACTCGTATAATTTACACAATCTACAATAGTTGTTTAATAAGAGTCCTATATTTATGACAAATCGTTCGATTTACGTAGCCTATACAGGCGGTACTATTGGGATGCAAAAAACAGCCAATGGTTTTGCGCCAGTGGCAGGATTCTTGACTGATTGCGTTCAGTCAATGCCCGAGTTTTATCATGATGAAATGCCCCACTTTGTCATTCATGAATACAGCCCTTTGATTGACTCGTCCAACATGGCGCCACCTGATTGGCAATTGATTGCGAACGACATTCAAGCCAACTATGACAAGTACGATGGTTTTGTGATTTTACATGGTACAGACACCATGGCTTATACCGCTTCTGCGCTATCATTTATGTTGCAAGGTCTATCAAAACCGGTGATCGTAACGGGTTCACAGATCCCCCTTGCACAATTACGATCTGACGGTCAAACCAATCTGCTCAATTCGTTGTATATAGCAGCGAATTACCCTGTAGCTGAAGTATGTTTGTTCTTTAATAACAAGTTGTTTCGCGGTAATCGCTCAACTAAGGCTCATGCCGATGGCTTTGATGCATTTGCATCACCTAACTTCCCGATGCTACTTGAAGCGGGAATTAAAATTAATCTTAAAGCAGGTAAAATCACTAAGCCAACGGGCGCTCCTTTAGAGGTTGTCACTATCAGCCCTCAACCCGTGGGTGTGGTCACGCTTTACCCTGGTATCTCAACTGATATTTTTAATAATATTTTACAGCAACCAGTAAAAGCACTGATCTTATTAACTTTTGGTGTCGGTAATGCACCACAAGATAAAAAATTACTTGAAACCCTTAAACAAGCTGACGAACGCGGGATTGTATTGGTGAATTTAACCCAGTGTTTCCAAGGCAAAGTCAATATGGCCGGCTATGCTACTGGCAATGCGTTAGCGCAAGCAGGGGTGATCGGCGGTGCCGATATGACGGTTGAAGCGGCATTGGCAAAACTGCATTATTTGTTGTCCATTGGATTAACCTCAGCGCAAATCAAACAACGTATGCAGCAAAATTTAATTGGTGAACTGACGATTGACTAGTTAACGTTTTTATAGCTAACGTTGTGAATTGCGAAACGATGTAATCGCTAAACAAAAGATAAAAATGCGGGCTAATTAGCTCGCATTTTTTATGCTTTAATTTGATTAATATCGATTAATCAGCATGGGATTATAAATCAGCGGCTTTAAACTCGGCAATGGGATCACCTTTAAACTGTCTTTTCAGCTCTGATTTGGATAACTCATTAATATTACCACCAGCTGCGATAGTAAAATGTTCAGTTTGCTGAAGCTTACGCGCTTGGTATAACATCACCACTTGTAAAGTCGACTCACGCTGTTGCTCAGTTAATACCGTGCCATCATCCCACTTACCTAGCTCGGTTGCAGACAACATGCGCAGGTAGACTTCTTCAGGCATTTCATCAATGACTTTATTGATATCATTCATACTGATTTCCGTTTATGTAATACAATTCTGACCCGGGTAACAAGATACCCCGAAAAGCCAACTACAAAGCTTGCAATCGCGATATAAGAAGTTACCCCTTGTGCGGGCTCTCCTCCCCAAAACCACACGACAACCCCCGCAATAAATAATGTCAAAAAAATAAAACTGTGGGTCATTAAGCTGTTTGACCGCTCAATGTGACTGATAACGGTTAAAGACTCAGTATTACCACTCAAGTCAGTTTTGCAATGCTGGCATTGCTTAGCCTTACTCGAAATACGTTTTTGACATTTGGGGCATGCAATTAACGCCATAATTCACTTTACCTGTTCGATCATTTACAGCTAATATTAACCGCTGCTGTGGAGATTATAATTGATCAACCACTGCTAACATAGCCACTAAAGACGCTTCACCTAAATATACGCAGCGCTCAGGAGACCAGCCCACAAAAGGATCGGCTAAATTGGCATTGTCTTTAAATGGCATCTCTAACGTATTGGATAAACAACTGAACGTATTGGCTACCCAGTTAGAACCCACAGTTAAATTCGCTTTACCTGGCTCATCTTTATCGTAACCAAACTCTGTTTGGAAATCAGCACTGGCAATGGTCAATGCACTGAGAAATTGCTGCTGTAATGCGGCCATTTTATCATTGTAGTTTGGTACGCCTTCGCAACCGGCAAGGAACACAAAAGGTAGACCTTCATCACCGTGAACATCGTAAAATAAATCAACACCTGTTTGGTGCATCTTATTGACCACATAATACACCTCAGGACTTTTCTCTAAGCTGGGTGTTTGCCATTCACGATTTAGGTTGGTGCCAACCGCATTGGTGCGTAAATGACCGCGAGCACTCCCATCTGGGTTCATATTCGGCACAATATAGAAATTGGCTTGGTCTAATAAAGCTTTCGAGGTTGGACAATCGCTATCGAGTAGTTGATTTAACAATCCTTCGACTAACCACTCAGCCATGGTTTCACCTGGGTGTTGACGCGCGGTAATCCAAATATTCTTTTTTTCTGGGTTTGCATCACCAATTTTAAGCAAGGTCATGTCGCGGCCATCGAGGGTTAAGCCGAGGTGCTCAAGACTGACTGCAGGATGTAATTGGACTTCACTGATTAAATCTAAATGACGTTCGTAGCTGTAAGGTGCAAAGTAGGCAATTTGAATCGCTTCACAATCTAGCTCAGCTTGGATGGTTAACTTGCCATCGGCATATTGAGTCGGCAATCGGAACCAAGTCTGACGATCATAGCTAGCAACTGCTTGATAATCTTCCCAACCTTTTGGGTAAGATGCGTTACCTGCATTAACAATATTCACGGTATAAGTCTGGCCGACTTCGCCTTCTAAACGAAAGTTAAACCATTGATAAAACTCACCACCGAAATCGGGACGAATGGCGACTTGTATATCGTCATGTTGGTCGAGGTTAATGACGTCAATGTTGCCGCCGTCAAAGTTTGCTGTGATCCGCATTAGGTTATCCTTTATGTGCTTGCACTTATTTTATCGGCTTAATAATGCCTGATTTTATAGGCCCTAGCTTATCAAATGCGGCAATTGGTGGGAACCTTTAAAAGTTAAGGCAGTACCCTTGACCGCGAACAGTATTAATCAGTTCACGGGGTAAATTCCGTTTGCCTAATTTGCGCCGTGTATTACTGATATGCATATCTACATTACGGTCAAATCGTCCTAGTTCCTTATGCAACACCCTTCGCTGTAATTCTGCTTTGCTGATGACATCACCTTGGCGCTCAAACAAATATTTGAACAGTCGGTATTCCGTTTGCGTTAACACTAACGACTTTTCAGCAAAATTAATGGTATAGCACGTATCATCAAAGCCAATATAATCATTAACAGGCTCATTAATCTGCGGGTGGGACCGTCGATGGAGCACATTGAGACGTAGTTGTAATTCGCGGATGTTAATCGGTTTAGCAAGGTAATCATCAGCGCCTAACTCAAACGCTTTAATACGCTCCAGTTCGCTGCTACTGTCTGCTAATGCAATAATGGGGGGTTGGGTTTGTCTTGCAACTAACAGCCAAAAGGAATTCATTTTGGGGACCGAAAAATCGACTAGTATGGCTTCAAGCTGAAGCGTCTCCATTTGGATCAATGCATCAAAGGCATTATTAACCCAGTAAACACTATAACCCTGTTCACTCAGTTGTCGACCTAGGTCACTTTTACCGCAAAGGGTATGTTCTATGAATAGAATATTGTGCATGCTTAACCACTTAATGATAACGATTATTATTAAGATTAGCATATCGGTTTATTCTAAACCAGATTTAATCTGCCTTCTAATTCTTTTCATTAACAAAAAAGGCCTGAATCTTCAGGCCTTAAGACATTTATCACCATAATGAGCGAAACATCATTGCTCTATTTATCTGTCATCAACTGCTTAATGAATTTAACGGGTGCACTACCGTAACTTAAAAACTGTTCATGAAACTGCTTTAAATCAAAATCTTCACCTTGCTTCGCTTTACGTTGCTCACGGAAATCATAAATCTCTCGATAACCCGCGTAATAGCTCGTCAATTGCACTTGGCTTAAGGTGGCACGGCGCCATTTCCCTTCAGCTTCGGCACGTTGTTGGAAAGCTTCATTCTCAAGCAAGTCAAGCACCTCTTGCTCACCCATACCGTTGACTTGAATATTATAATCTAAAATAGTGTTACAAATAACCCGTAGATTCCACTTGTAATACATCAACCACATTTCAGGTTCAAAGTTTCCATAGCCCTCTTCCAGCATCATGCGTTCGGTATACACAGCCCATCCTTCAATCATGGCACCATTACCGAATAGGCTTTTCACTAAACTAGGAGACTGATTTGAAAACACCAGTTGGGTGTAATGTCCTGGGATCGCTTCATGGATATTGAGTACTTGAAGGATCCAATGATTATATTCGCGTAAATAGCTTTCTGCAGACTCATCGCTCATATCATCAAGGGGTGACACATTGTAATACGTATTACCGCCTTGATCATAAGGTCCAGGCGCACTGATGGAAGCACCAGCAAAGCCGCGCATATATTCAGGCGTTTCACGGACAATTAACGGCTTGTTTGGGTCGAGTGTCACCAGTTGTTTATCATTCACAAATTGAATAAGTTGTGGAATTTGCTTACGAACTTCGGCAACAAAGTTTTCACGCTTAACATGTTTGCTGGATAACACATCAATTAACTGACGAATGGCTTGTCTCTCATCGGCAGGTTTAGGGGTATCGATGTACTTTGACCAAATGGTATCGGTGATTATCGCCATTTCTTGTTGAACATGATTTTTATCAGCCACGGCTTTGTTGTACAACTGTTTCGCTGTCATTCCAGACTGAATGTCGAAAGCAAATTTTTCTTCGTATAAGGTTTCACCAATGCGGAAATCTCGGGCGCCATTTTCTGCTAATTTAGTTTCAAGTGCTGTTAACCACTCAATATGTTGTTTAATGGCTACGATTGCCGCATCAAAACGTTGGCTAAATAAGGCTTTTTGATCTGTGCTTAAACCCGAATCAGCGACCTGCAGAACTAACGCGTCTGACAATACCGAAAATGCCCCTTGGTTTTGCATAATCGCTAATTGGGTATGTTCAAGTGTTGGGTCGTTAATATTGTTTCGTGCAGCGTCATAATAGGCTGGAACATTTTCAAGACGGGCAATCACAGAGATTAGGCGCTCATCTAACGGCGCAAAATCCTCATTGATGATTTGCGCAAACCCACCTGCAACATTGTAATTAGACGGATCCCACTGCCAACCTTTAAATCGAATAATGTCCCACTGCATCGACTCCATTAAATTGGTCAGTAACCTATAATCGATTAACTCATTAGCTGATAATGATTGTGGGTCAAATTGAGCCAATGCCGTTTGCTGGTGTTTAACGAAAGCCAAGGTTTTATCGCGGCCAGCTTTATTAGGGATCTCTAAGTAGCCGTCGTTAACATGCTTACCTCTGTATAGCGCCCATGTAGGTGATAATACCCACAACTCATCGATAAACTGTTGTGAATATTGATTAAAAGTTAACTTTTCCGCAACGGTTGTTGTGCTCGCCTCAGCAGTAACCGCATTGGGTGTAGCACTTTGTTGAGTTTGGCTATCAGTACAGCCAATCAGTCCGGCTAAGGCGAAAGAAACCACCAAAGGAAGTAAGGCTTTGTTCATTTTTTATCCTTAAATTGTTATTATTTTAAGTGCGTATGGGCAGGTAAATTTTATCCTATTACGATGTGAAATAGTTAATCATGTCCATCACTTTTTTGCATCAACTTGACATCTTTTGTGACATATAATCTAGCGCATTTACCCAAAAAGTGCAGACTAAAAAGCGGAATTCGTCACATGGCAGTGTCCACAACAAACTAAAAAGGTCTCAAGCATGCACCCAAAAAAGCGGAATATACATTCCGCTTTAATCAAAAATCAAATAATAACTGAGTTAACCTATCACCAGATCAACTTACACATTCCATGGATTGGATTTGTTACCTTTAGGCGTTATCGGTGCTTTAGCGGTTTTAGTCTTTCTTAAGTCCGATGAAGCCGTTTTCGACTTGCCTAAACTGAGTGTGGGTCTGTCGGTATCTGATGTCGATTTATGTTGACGACTCTTTGGCACAAAATTCAATACCGAAATAGGAATGGGTTTAGAGGGTGCAAAGCCGGCTATTTCTTTACGTTCAATTAAATGACCTAACCGACTTTCAATCATGCACAGGTTTTTAAAATCATCATTAGACACAAAGGAAATCGCTTCACCCGCTGCCCCCGCACGACCGGTACGACCAATACGATGAATATAATCGTCTGCTGGATAAGGTAAGTCATAATTAACTACACGCGATAAATCATCAATATCAATACCACGCGCCGCAATGCCGGTAGCCACAAGGTATTTAATTTTACCGGTTTTAAAATCGGCTAAAATTTGCTCCCGGACGGGTTGGCTTCGACCACCGTGAATACATTCAGCGCTAATATCACGCTTTTCAAGTTGGCTGACCAATTTAGCCGCACCTTGCTTAGTTTCAATAAATATCAGCGCTTGGTTCCACGCTTCGGTGTTAATTAAATGGCTCAATAAAGCTGACTTTTTGTCTTTATCAACGGTGGTCAGCCATTGTTCAATTTTAGGCGCTGAATCACGATCGGCAATCACCGAAATTTCTACCGGACGCTTAATCGCCGTTTTAGCTAGTGCACGGACTTGGTTTGATAAGGTAGCGGAAAATAATAAACTCTGGCGTTCAGAAGGTAGTTTATCAATGACTTTATTAATGTCTTCAATGAAACCCATGTCGAGCATTCTGTCGGCTTCATCCAGTACCAACACTTCTACTTCATCAAAGTGCACTGCTCGTTGTGTATATAAGTCGAGCAAACGCCCAGGTGTTGCCACCAAAATATCCACGCCATCTATTAATGCTTGTTTTTGCGGCTTTTCATCAACACCACCGTAAATGGCAAATGATGTTAATGGTAAATTCTTAGCGTACTGCACAATATTGGCTTGTATTTGCACAGCGAGTTCACGGGTTGGGGTTAAAATTAACGCCCGAATACGTTTTTTACGCTGCATTTCACTGTCGGCTAAGCGCTCTAATATTGGCAACACAAAACTTGCGGTTTTACCGGTACCCGTTTGCGCAGCGGCAAGTAGGTTTTTACCGGTTAAAATAACCGGAATAGTTTGTTGTTGAATAGGTGTTGGTTGACTGTATCCCACTTCATGTAGGGCATTGACAATCGCGTCGCGTAATCCAAGTGTCGAAAAAGGCATGAAAGTGGGTCTCAGTAGTAGAACAAGAATAAAGCATTATAGAGGCTGCGCCTAACAAGCGCTAACACCTAGTGATATAAAGATAGGCTAGATAAAGGCATGGCAGACAACGATGAAATGAGGCGCCATTATGGATATCTGCATATTAGCTCAAAACACAAATGAAAAAAGACGTCCGAAGACGTCTTTTTTCATAATATGGCGGTGAGCGAGAGATTCGAACTCTCGTTAGGGATAAACCTAAACACACTTTCCAGGCGTGCGCCTTCAGCCACTCAGCCAGCTCACCAATTTTTGACTGACTTTTAACCACACCATAAAAGATCAGGTAAAAGCCAGTTATTAATTTTTTTCGTGTTGAGTGCGTATAGCCTGCACTCTACAACATAAACACACTTGTTTGCACGTTTGGGTTCAATTCGTATTGAACAACAATACCCGCTGTGTTGCTAATCGAGGCGTACTTTACGCAAATGCTGATAGCGGGTCAAGCTAAAAAACCCCACTATCAAGTGTTTGCACAAATGCTCAGCAAATTATGTCTTATCTACCCCACTAAGGTAGGGAAAAGTCCTTTAACGCCAGCCGCGATGACTTCAATGCCTAAAGAGAGCATTAGCAGGCCCATTAAACGGGTAATGACGTTAATTCCGGTTTTGCCCAGTAATTTAAACAGTACTGGCGCCATGCGAAATAAACCCCAGCTTAAAATCCCTAAGGTAATAATGGTGCAAAACATGCCAACGAAGTTCATCGTATTGTTGTGCTCTGCCGCAAACACAATCACCGCACTAATGGCACCGGGTCCGGCCATTAGTGGCAAGGCTAATGGCACGACAGCAACAGACTCCATGCCCGAAGACTCACGGTCTTCTTCTTGGTTGCGTTTCACTTCACTGATCTTACCTTGCAACATCGACATCGCAATAATACAAATCAAGCTACCACCTGCAATACGAAATGCAGACAATGAAATACTGAACATACTAAGAATATGCTGACCCGCTATCATAGTGATTAATAAAATCACTACCACTGCAAAGTTGGCAACCCGATTAGTATGTCGGCGCTCAACTTCAGTTTGATGGCTGGTTAAGCTAACAAATACAGGCAATAACCCAACAGGGTTAATGATGGCTAACAGTCCTAAAAAGAACTTAATATAAAGCATAAAATCCACTAACTACACCCTCTTGTTATTACCTGATTTAAAGCTCGGTTATGAGGGCGCTAATGTAGCTGAAACCCAGAGGTTTCCCAAATGAAATTTTTTATCAATAAAGACGTGTTTTCCTATACAAAAACTAATGTGAATATTAGCACCTTCATTTTACCCCGGTCCTTCTAATTAACGACCTCAATGGCCAAACCGTCATTTTATTCCATAATAACGCGCAATTTTACCGCAAAGCGATTACTTAATCCGCTTTAATCAATTATAAATAGCATTAAATGTGCTTAACACACATAAAAACCAAATGTTAAAAGGCCTCTTTTGATGAAAAATACTAACATCAAGCTGATAATACATCTCAATAAAGACCCCAATAATTTAAGCCAAAATCATTGCCGGCCTCATCATCATTATTATCGCCGATATTGTTGCCATTATCGTTACCAAAAATAACATCCATATTGGCATCTATCTCGTTGTCAACATCACTGCCGACTCAATCATCAAAACCGGCTTAAATCTGCTCATTAATATCATCAATTAAGTGAACATCATCGCGTGGGTTATGACTCAAGATGCAATTGATTAGGTGAGAGACAAAAAAAGAGATGTTGCCAATGGCAACATCTCTTTTTTTAACCGAACTCTTTATTGGATCAAGGTGGAGACGTTTATCACAAGGCGAGCCTTAGCTCATCAATAGAAAAACGATCCTGAACGCTTGGGTGAACTATTTGGCTGTCCAACGATCCATCCAACCGAGAACATTCTTGTACCATAGCTGTAAGTTATCTTGATTTAAGATCCAATGGTTTTCATCTGGGAAAACCAATAACTCAGATGGAATGCCTTTGCGTTGCATAAAGGTGAACGCAGCAAGACCTTGACCATAAGGTACTCGGTAGTCTTTTTCGCCGTGGATGACTAACATCGGCGTTTTCCAGTTTTCAACATAATTCACTGGGTTAAATTTTTCATATAATGCTTTGTTTTGATCGTACGGACCACCAAATTCATATTCAGGGAACCATAACTCTTCAGTGACATAGTACATAGAACGCATATCAAACAAACCAGCATGATCAACTAAACACTTGAAGCCATCATTCCATTTCCCCTGGAACCAGTTCATCATATAACCACCGTAAGAGCCACCTAACGCACAAGCATTGTTAGCATCTAGCCAAGGTTGCTGCGCCGATACGGCTGCCATGCCCTTTTTAAGATCTTCAAGGGGTTTGCCGCCCCAATCTTTACCAATGGAGTCAGTGAACGCTTGACCGTATCCAGTAGAGCCATGGAAGTCGACCATAACCACACCGTAACCCGCACCAGCCCATAATTGTGCATTCCAGCGGCTGCTGAAACTGTTACCAAATGAACCTTGTGGGCCACCATGTACCAGGTAAGCAATCGGGTATTGTTTACCTTCTTCATAGTTAACCGGTTTTATCCAGTAACCGTGAACGGTTTCATCGTTCCAACCTTTAAAGTTGAACTGTTGATAATCGCCAAATTTAATCTGCGCCAGTTTGTCTTTGTTGACATGGGTCAGCTGAGTAAGATGCTCGCCTTCCAGTGTCACACTGTATAAATCAGCGGGTTCAACCAAAGATGACTTTTGAAAGAATAACTTGTCATTTACCGCCGCAACCAAGCTATTGCTGCCTTGATTATAAATCGGACGCACATCACCAAACTGAGTGTTAACCTCAAAAATAGTCACTTGACCAACATCTTGAGCTGTTACGTAAAGTGTACGACCGTCAGCGCTGAAATTGAGTGAACTCGCACTACGATCCCACAATGGTGCCACTTCTTTTTCTTGGCCAGTCACATTGTCACGTAACATAATCCGGTTACGATCGGCTTCATAGCCTGGTATGGTCATGGCCAAATAGGCAAGATAACGGCCATCAGCAGAAAACGTTGGCTGGGCATCCCATGCCTTATTGTCTGCTGTTAAATTAACAGTTTCACCGCCGGCAACAGGTACTTGCCATAAATCGTAGTTAGTCGTCCAAGCTTGGTCTTTGCTCGGCGCTTTAGCACTGTAAACAACATATTTGCCGTCTGCAGTGAAAGTGACTTCTTCCATACCTGAAAAGGGCTTAGGTGGCGTTTCAGTATCGCGCCCTTCAGTCACATTAGTGGCTGTGGTAATTTTATTGCCATCAAGTGCGGCGACAAATAAATGATTACGTGCATGGTCTTCCCACGTGTCCCAATGACGCACCATTAGCTGCTTGTATAAACGGCCAGAGGTTTTGCTTTCAGCTTCGGCGGTAAATTTGTCTTTTGAGCATGTTAAGTCTTTACACTCTGGGAATACCCGCAGGGTCATAACAACTTGCTTGCCATCGTTTGACAATTTATAACCGTTAATGTCTAACGGTAACTCAGTAACAGGCATCGCTTCACCGCCATTAAGGGCCAGTTGATACAATTGACTGGTTCCAGTGCGACTGGCGAGGAAATAAATTGATTTTCCATCAGGCGAAAAACTCACATCGTGCTCAGTTCCAGCTGCTGATGTGAGTTGTTTTGGCGTGGCCTTTTTATCGCTTAAATCGAGTAGGTATAGGTCTGAATTGCCCTCGCCTTTATCGTCGACCACTTTTACGCCGTACACCATGGTCTTACCATCATTTGATACGGCCGCTGAGTGCAGCTTATTTAAATTAACCAGTTGCTGAACATTAAAGGCTGCGGGCTCAGCCGCATAAACTGATGTTGCCATGCCTGCCGCAACCAGTGCGAATAATACAGAAGACTTTTTCATTATTATCTTGTCTCAGTTGTTTAAATAAAACATGAGTTCGCGTTGAGTCAGCTACTAAGCAAATTTCGCGTAATCATAAGATGTGTATAGCAGATTAACCAAAGCAAAACGCTCAGGCAACAGACCTTTTGTAAAGAGCTGTAAACCCGAGCGTTTGATCACATTGACACACTGACTAATAACATCAGCATCAACATACACTCAGTGTTGCTTATGGCTTATTATGTTGCTTTGCGTTAGCAATATTAATTTTCCAAATCGCCGGTCCGGTTTCATGCGCATTGACACCATTGGTATCAACGGCCACCGTCACCGGCATGTCTTGTACGTCAAACTCGTAAATGGCTTCCATACCAAGATCTTCAAATGCGACCACTCGAGATTTCTTAATTGCTTTAGATACAAGATAAGCTGCGCCGCCAACGGCCATTAAGTACACGGCTTTGTGTTTCTTAATTGAAGCAACGGTTTCAGGACCACGCTCAGACTTGCCAATCATGCCCATTAGGCCTGTTTGGTCTAACATCATGTCGGTGAACTTATCCATACGGGTTGCCGTAGTTGGGCCTGCTGGGCCAACAACTTCATCGCCGACAGGATCAACCGGACCGACGTAATAAATAAACTTACCGGTAAAATCGACACCTTCTGGTAAGCCTTCACCAGAATCAAGTAACAGTTGAATACGTTTATGGGCGGCATCACGACCAGTAAGCATTTTACCGTTTAATAATAAGGTATCACCGCTGTTCCATGTTTCAATTTCTGCCTGGGTAACCGTGTCTAAGTTGACCCTGTGAGTGTTCTGACCCGCTTCACGCGTAATTTCAGGCCAATCAGACAATGATGGAGGCACTAAATCAACCGGGCCGGTGCCGTCTAAATGGAAATGAACATGGCGGGTTGCAGCGCAATTGGGGATCATCACCACAGGTTTAGAGGCTGCATGAGTCGGTGATGATTTGATTTTAACATCAAGTACTGTGGTTAACCCGCCTAAACCTTGCGCGCCTATGCCTAAATTATTTGCTCGTTCAAAAATATCTAAACGCAGTTTTTCTTCTGTGGTTACCGCGCCTCGTTCCATTAATTCATGAATATCAACGGGATCCATTAAAGATTCTTTAGCCATAACCGCCGCTTTTTCAGCGGTGCCACCAATACCTATGCCCAACATGCCAGGAGGACACCAACCAGCACCCATAGTGGGTAAGGTTTTTTCTACCCATGCGGCAATGTCATCAGACGGATTAAGCATGGCCATTTTTGATTTATTTTCAGACCCCCCGCCCTTAGCGGCTATCATCACTTCAACTTGATTACCGGCGACCATATCGATATGCACAACAGACGGGGTATTATCTTTGGTATTTTTACGCGCGCCAGCAGGATCTGACACTATTGATGCACGTAAAGGATTATCTGGATTAGAGTAAGCACGACGGACACCTTCATCGACCATCTCTTGTACTGTCATGTCGGTTTTATCCCACTGAACCGACATACCAATTTTAACAAAGCTAGTGACAATTCCCGTGTCTTGACACAAAGGGCGTTTACCTTCGGCAGACATACGCGAGTTAATCAGAATTTGAGCAATCGCATCCTTAGCTGCGGTGCTTTCTTCACGCTCATACGCCTTGTTCATCGCATCAACGAAGTCTTTGGGATGGTAATAAGAAATATATTGTAATGAATCTGCAATACTTTCAATAAAGTCAGCTTGTTTAATAACAATAGTCTGACTAGACATTGTAGAATGAGATGTTGTATTCGTCGACATATGGTGTGCTCCAGCAGCCATTGCGGCCTAACATGTTTATTATTTTTATTTAAGACCAATATGATACTCTTTTCATCCTTTACGGGCTAGATCACATTTTAGATAAGGGCTATCGATGTCTGCGCGGGCAAGAAACGCACTCTTTATGAAAAAACTGGCTTGGGAAATAGACACTAAGCAGCTATTTTCACTCTTTCGCGACCAGCCATGGGCGATAATACTCGACTCAGCCAACGCTGCGCACCAAGATGCACAAGTCGATATTATTGGGTTTAATCCTATCGCGACCTTAACCAGCAATGACGGTATATGTCAATTTACCGCCAAACATCCAGCAATCAACGCGCTCAATATTGATATCGATCATGATACTAGCCCTTTTGATACCTTAGCACAGCTGCATGCTCGTCTATATCCATCCGCTCAAGCCAGTCAGCATACTTTTAGTGTGGGTGCCATGGGCGCTTTTGGTTATGATCTTGGCCGTAGTATTGAAAAATTGCCCTATATTGCGACTAAAGATATTCACCTTAATGATATGAATATTGGCTTTTATGACTTCGTCCTCATTTATGATTATGCCGATAAGTCTTGGTATGCCTACCATTATGATGGCTTAGACGCACTTGAGTATGAGTTGAATTTAATTCAATCAAAAATACAAGCTGACCTCGAAGAGGCGATTAATCCACATCATTTTCATTTGACAACGCCGTGGGTTAACCAACTTACCAGTACACAATATCAACATAAGTTTTCTCGAATTCAGCAGTATTTACTCAGTGGTGATTGCTATCAAATCAATTTAACCCAACGATTTGAGGCTCAATATCACGGTGATGAATGGCAAGCCTATTGCGCTCTATCCCGAGCTAATCAAGCGCCTTTTTCAGCATTTATGCGCCTTGAACATCATTGCATACTGTCTATTTCGCCGGAGCGTTTTATCAAACTTAACGGCCAGCATATTGAAACTAAACCGATAAAAGGCACCTTTCCTCGCCATCATGATCCGCTTTTGGACCAACAAGCGGCTCAAGCGTTACTATCGTCTGAAAAAGATCGCGCTGAAAACGTGATGATTGTCGATCTATTGCGAAATGATATCGGTAAAGTGGCCGCGCCAGGCTCGGTTAAGGTGCCAAAATTATTTGCCATTGAAAGCTTTCCAGCGGTGCACCATTTGGTGAGCACGGTGACGGCCACACTTGCAAAGCATAAAACTGCGTTTGATTTGCTTCAAGCCGCCTTCCCTGGTGGCTCAATTACTGGTGCCCCAAAAATACGCGCTATGGAAATCATTGAAGAACTAGAGCCATCAAGACGAAACCTATATTGCGGTAGCATCGGCTATATCAGTCAAAACGGTAATATGGATACCAGTATTACCATCCGCACATTAGTTACCGAAAACAACCGACTTTATTGTTGGGCCGGTGGTGGCATTGTTGCCGATTCAAATGGCGATGCCGAGTATCAAGAAAGTTTTGATAAAGTCAGTAAAATATTGCCTTTACTGACCAGTCTGAACCAATTTAAGTGATCTCAGCTCAAGTTAAGCGATGGGGTAAGTAAGTTAATATCAGATTATTTAACACAAATTTGCCATTTATTTGCTAACAAAGATGTTTTCACCTGTTAATAGCGAGTCTATGGCAAGTCAATACAAGGTCGTAGGCAAGACAAAAGGTTGTTTGATAACCTTTGTATAATTCCCTATTGAGGTTAAGTACAAGTTGAGGTTAAGTATTAATTCGATAGAGCAAACTTATTTTACTGCTAATCTGCAACGATATTAGCAATAGCGATAATTCAATTAGCGAAATAAACGTTACTCAGTGGTGCGCACTAGCAATGACTTGGGCGGATGAAACCGAGTTACAGCCTTACCAACGAGCGCACAACATAAACATAGTATCAACCTATGTTGACCAACATAAACACTGTGATGACGGGTATCTGCACTTGTAAGTTTAATAATCAACAACACCGATACCCAGTACGCCAGCACTTATAACAACGGGTGAATAACAGATGTTTACCCCAAAGTGGATAATGTTCTCGACCAATCCGGTATTAGTGTACGCCTGTGGATTTATCTAATACTGACAGCCGAGCCTAACTTATACCTAGCTTAAGCTATTGAATAACTTCCATCTTGAGGCGGACTTAATTTGATTGCATAGTACATGAGTGAATATTTGATTGAACCCTTAAAAATTATTGAGCATTCGTTCAATTTCTGTTTAAATAAGCTTCTTACTGAATAAGGAGTTCATATGATTAAATTTTACTTTCACCCTGGCCCTAACCCAATAAAAATTGCTCTGTTCCTCGAAGAAACAGGACTTGAGTTTGAACTCGTGCCTGTGGATACCTTAAAAGGTGAGCAACACTCTGAGCAATATCGCGCCATAAACCCCAACAGCAAAACCCCAGCCATTGAAGACAATGGCGTAAGAGTGTTCGATTCGAATGCAATACTGTTATACCTTGCCGATAAAACAGGTCTATTAGCTGGATCGCCTGAAAACCGTGGTGAGCTGCTGTCTTGGTTAATGTTTATTGCCACAGGTTTAGGGCCTTATTCTGGCCAATGTGTCCATTTTACCCATCATGCTCCTGAAAAAATTGATTACGCAGCAAACCGTTATAGACGTGAAACGCAACGTCATTACGAGGTACTCGATGCACATCTTAACAACCGTGACTTTATCGTTGCTGATGAATTAAGCATTGCCGATATTGCTGCCTGGGGCTGGGTTGATCGTATTGATTTTGTATTAGGTGAAGATGCACTGGCTAGTTACCCTAATGTTCAACGCTGGTTTAACCTTATCAACAGCCGCCCTGCGATAGCGCGTGCCAGAAATATGGGCAAGGATATTGAGTTCAAAACTGAATTCGATGAACAAGCCAAACGCTCATTCTTCCCCCAGAACTATGCTGTTGATGCGAAATAGGCTTGCATAACCTAAGATTAAAACATGGCTTGTGGATTACCGCTTGTGTTCACACGCCTTGTTTTGTTAGTAACACTCATCATTGATCTATAATCTATGTTGTCAGCCCGCGATCAGGTCGATGGTATTGTGCTACAACGCTCTGTTTACAAAAGCATAATACTCACTAGGCATGTAGACTAAGCGTATAAGTCATGAATACAACTTGTTATTTTTATCCATTTAGCGACGAAATCACTTGTCCTTGCAGCAGTATTTTCCTACTGTTATTGCAAATGATTATCAATGAGGTTACTCATGAACACCCATCTTCAACATCAAATCAACCAATGGCTTAACAACGATCCCGATCCTCACACTCGCTCACAACTGCAAACGCTGATTGATGCGGGCAATGAAACTGAGCTAACGGCACGCTTCGCCGGCCGTTTAGCCTTTGGCACTGCCGGGCTTCGCGGTGAAGTCGGTGTTGGCCCAATGGCCATGAATCGCTTGGTTATTCGCCAAACCACGGCGGGTCTTGGCGCTTATTTACTCGAGCAGATAAGTAATGCCGCCGAGCGCGGTGTGGTGATAGGTTACGACGGTCGCCATGATTCGTTAACGTTTGCCCATGATGCGGCCAGTGTATTAACGGCCATGGGCATCAAAGTGCGCTTAACCCATAAGGTTGCCGCCACGCCTTTAGTTGCCTTTGGGGTAAAGCATTTTAATGCTGCAGCAGGCATTGTCGTAACAGCCAGCCATAACCCGCCACAGTACAATGGCTATAAAGTCTATTGGGAAAATGGCGCGCAGATTATTCCACCCCATGATACTGGGATTGCCGCCCAAATTACCCGCGCAGCAACCCAAGCGATCCCGTTTTTAGCGCTAGCGGATGCCATCAAACAACAAACACTTACTTGGTTGCAAGACGATTTCTACCAGGCTTATCGCCAAGGGATTTTTGATGCCAAAGAGCTGCAACATCGAAATGGCCAAGATAAAGTCAGTTTGGCTTACACCGCAATGCACGGTGTCGGTGCCGACATGGCTGAAGCCGTGTTAAACGATGCCGGGTTTACCCAAGTGTATTCGGTAGCGGCTCAACGTGAACCTGATGGTGATTTCCCTACGGTCAATTTCCCTAATCCAGAAGAAAAAGGCGCCATGGATTTAGTGATTGCCGAAGCGAAGAAACACAATGCGGTGCTCGCTTGCGCTAATGACCCAGATGCCGATCGCTTTGCTGTCGCCGTTCGCACTGAGCCTGGCCAATACCAAATGCTGACGGGCGATCAAGTCGGTGTGCTCTTTGGCCATTATTTACTCAACCATGCACCTAAAAATCAACAACTCACCGGCACCACTATTGTGTCATCAAGTCTGTTGTCTAAAATCGCCGTTGAATTTGGCACCCAAAGCTATACCACGCTGACAGGCTTTAAATGGCTGATGAACGTCGGTATTGCCATGCACCAAGCTGACAAGCAGTTTTTATTCGCTTATGAAGAGGCGCTCGGCTACACCATAGGTAATTTAGTCTGGGATAAAGACGGCTTATCGGCTTTAGTTGCCTTCGCACAGCTAACGGCTGAGCTAGCCATCAATGGCCAAACCATCTGGGACAAACTAGAACAGATTTATCGCCAACACGGATTTCACCTTAATGCACAAGTCAGTATTGCACTTAAGGCGGATACACCCAATATTGGCGCGTATTTGCGTGAGCACCCACCGATAAACATTGGTGAATATTCAGTGGTATCGACCGATGATTTAAAAAGTCTTCAGCGTACTAGTGCCGACGGCAGCCAACAAACCATTGATTTACCCAGCAGCGATGTATTGATTTATGCCTTAGAAGGAGGAGCACGAGTGATTGTTCGGCCATCTGGCACTGAACCAAAAATTAAATGTTATTACGAAGTGGTGGAAACAATGACACCAACAGACACTTGGGCGTCAGCAAAAGATCGTGCTGAAAAAGCCATGAGTGCCTTTATAAAAACCCATCAAGCTAGTTTGCCAAGTTAACTGACTCATTAGACTATTAAGCTCAATTAACAACTCGTTTGTTATACGCCTGTTACTATAGACAGGCGTTTGTTTTTGTTTGTGGTGAATTGTAAACATGATGAATCTATTAAACAATTTTACTAGACCAGAGTGTCATGAGATATGACTGATTGGACTAACTCCCCCTATGTTAAAGCCATCTAAACGTCTGCGAAAATGTTCTATAATGTTACAAAAATTTATTATAACGTTATGACAGGATTGCTAATGTACAAAAGTCTCGTTTCTTTGGCCATTGTTGCCAGTATTTCAACTCCAGCAGCCATCGCTGCAGAGGAAAGTCAAAACCTAGAGCGCATTCAGGTGATTGGCTCTCGGATCGCATTACGCACAGCAACTGACAGTGCAACACCCGTCGATATCATTACCTCAGAACAACTCGAAGCCACTGGTATTACTGAAACCGCTAAGGCATTACAGTTTGCGGCGCCAAGTTATAGCTTTCCGTTTTCGTCCATTACCGATGGCAGTGATGCGGTTCGCCCAGCAAGCTTACGCGGCATGTCACCCGATCACACCTTAGTCTTGGTTAACGGCAAACGTCGCCATGGTTCTGCATTGGTTCACTTAGGCGGTACGTTAGGTAAAGGTGCATCAAACGTTGACTTAAATGCCATTCCGATGACCTCGATTAAGCGAATTGAAATTTTACGTGATGGTGCTTCTGCGCTTTATGGTTCAGATGCCATTGCTGGCGTGATTAATGTGGTCCTTAAAGACAGCGCCGAGGGTGGCAGTATTGCCGCCCACGTTGGCCAAACCTATGAAGGTGATGGTGAGCAAGTTCGATTAGGGATTAACCAAGGGTTTAGTTTCAGTGATGACGGCTTTGTGAACGTCTCTTTAGAAGCGCATCAGAAAAATTCAACTAACCGTGCTGGTCTCGATCCACGGCAGCAATACCCGACTCTAGCGGATGGCAGTCCAGATCCACGTGAAGCGACATTCGATCGAAAAAATCATCACGTCGGCGACAGTGACGTTGATAACTACGGCTTGTTTTTTAATGCGCAACAAGGATTGGATACCCAAGGTAAGCTTTATGCCTTTGGCGGGATCACTAAGCGCAGTTCGACTTCAGGCGCTTTTTATCGTCGCGCGCTTGATTCACGTAACGTAACCGAAGTCTATCCAGACGGATTTTTACCGCAAATTAGTCCAGAGATTATCGATTATTCTTTAGTGACCGGTTATGAGTTTGAACTGGGTCAATGGGAAATCGATACTTCTGCAGGTTATGGCAGTAACAGCTTTGAATACAATGTTGAAAACACCATTAATGCTTCGCTTGGCCCTGATAGCCCAACAAGCTTTGATGCTGGCACCCTGTCGACCAGTGAGTTGAACCTCAATCTAGATGCCTCCAACTATTACGACTTTGTCAATGACTCTGACTTATTAGTGGCCATGGGCGTCACATGGCGCGAAAGTGGTTACCAAATTGAAGCTGGCCAAGAAGAATCCTATATTCAAGGTGATTACCAAGATAAGTCTGGCGGCAGTCAGGGATTTGGTGGCTTTACCAAAGAGTCGGAAGTTGACGAGAGTCGCACCAATCTCGGTCTGTATATTGAACTTGAAAACCAACTCAGTGATTATTTTTATTGGGCTGCAGCGGTTCGCTATGAAGATTATGCCGATTTTGGTAGCAACACCAGTTGGAAATTATCCGGTCGTTATGAGTTAACCGATAATCTGGCGTTACGTTTAACCACTGACACCGGTTTCCGCGCACCCAGTGTGCAACAGCTTTATTTTACCAATGTATCAACCTTCTTTGATCCAGATCCGATCACTGGCGAGTTTGTCCCAAGAGAGTCAGGCACCTTTAACCAGTTATCGCCGGTAAAAGCTGAGCTGGGCATTCCCGATCTTAAAGCAGAAATATCACATTCCTACAGTGCCGGTATTGTTTACACCAGCGAGAATGGTTTTGTTGTGACCTTGGATGCTTATCAAATCAATGTCGATGACCGGATTATTTTATCTGGCGATATCGACAAAGAAAGTTCAGCGGTAATTGCCTCTATCCTTGAGGGCACCAATGCGGACTCCGCGCGATTTTTTATGAATGCTGTCGACACTCAAACCCAAGGCGTTGACTTAGTTGTCACTCAAGGTATTAATCTTGGCGAATATGGCGATTTGAAAGCAAACCTTGCTTACTCTTATAAAGAAACTGAAATTGAGTCGATTAGGTTACCGTCAATCCTCAATGGCTTAGAAGATCAGTTATTTGATCGTATTGAAGTCATTCGCATGACGGAAGCGAATCCAAAAAATACCGCTAATATCGGCTTTACTCATCATTATGATGACTTCAGCACCAATTTACGTTTCAGCTATTTCAGTGACTATACTGTGGGTTATTCATCCAGTGAAGTGCAATATGATGCCAGATGGACTACCGATCTGAGCACGCGTTATCAAGCAACGGATAATCTGGCTGTCACCTTAGGGGCCCAAAATCTGTTTGATACTTATCCAGAAAAACGTCCTGAAGACAATAACTTTAACGGGATATTTGTATACCCGCTCACCAATACCCCATTTGGGTTTAATGGTGGTTATTATTACTTAGATCTACGCTACACCTACTAGACTCATAGTCAGTAACATCGGACTGTATCTCTAAAGGCAACAACGGTATTAAAATAGTCATGATGACTTAGCGCAAAGATTATCGACATAAAGCGTTCAGTCATTCATAACCTGAAGTTGCCGATGAAATACAAAAAAGCCAATCGAGTTTGATTGGCTTTTTTCATGGCTTAATGTTGCTGTTTTTACTATCGATAGAACTAACATTAGTACCAATAACAGCGACCATCATAGTGCTAACAATAACGCTCAACATAACGCTAATAATAGTGCTAATAATAGGAGCAATAATAGGGTCAATAATAATGCTAACCGATAGCATTAAAGATGATAATGCTATTAGCTCGCAGGTATAACATTACCCAGTTCGTTAGCCTAGATGGTGACTAATCATTTCAATTAGTCACATATAATTTTTCAATATACTCCTTGGCGACCTCATCCCAGGTAAATCGTTGTTTGGCGGCATTGTGCTTCACCTGTTGCCAAGTATCGCTACCCAATAATTGGACCACTTGGTTAAATCGTTCAACCAAGGCCTGACCCTGTGAGGCCAACGTTTCGCCATTAAACACCCAACCACTGACATTATCTTCAACCGTATCGTAAAGCCCACCCACACCATGAACTAAACAAGGTTGTCCTACCCGCATTGCGAGCATTTGACTGATCCCGCAAGGTTCAAATGAACTGGGCATTAAAAATAAACTGCCACATTGATAAAGCTGTTCTGCTAACGCTTCATCATAACCATGTAAAAACAGAAAGTTATCATAACGCGCGGCAGTTGCTTGCATCATTTTAGCGATATGCAAATCGCCGCTGCCTATCATCAGGAAGACACCATCCGGTTGCAGCTTTTTAAGCGATAGCAATATCGCGTCCAACACCGTTTTTGCTGAGGAAAGACCTTGAGGATCGCTAAATGGCTGCAATAAAATCAACACTTTTTGTTCCGTTAACCGGCCGACAGAGGTCAGTAAAAACCGCTCTGTCTCATCCTTAATCTGAGCCGGTTTTAGCGCCAATGAGTCGCTCAACAGCGCATGTTTATACTGACCAATACGCGCTAATGCCATTGCGTCGATAACACTGAGGTTAATGGCTTTCGCTTGCCATTGAATAACGGTATTTTCAGCTTGGAGCAATAAATCTTTATAGCTGGCTTTATGTGCATCAAAGGCAGAAATGGCCTCATCATAGACGCAGCCATTAATAATCCCGACTAAATTGCCTTGCTGATCTTTAGTCGCTAGATCATTTTCCAATCCTTCGCCACCGAAAAAACCTTTGTGATGATCTGAAGGCTTTAACACCTCTTGCGCATAAGTGGGAGACACTAAATGCACTTTATCGCTCAGCACAATACCCATTCGCATCGGATTAATACAATTGCTGTAGCGAGGATCGAATAAGCTTTCTTTGGCGATAGGGTCTAATTTGTCAATGTATTGTGGAAACCAATGGCCAAACGACGACTCATCGCCACTAAAGGGGCGGATCCCTTGTAAAGCCAAATTGTGGATGGTAAACACGCAAGCCAAAGATTTCAATCCAGCAAAATCAACCACGCAACCTCGAAGCATTGCCACCATAGCGCTGTGCCAGTCGTGCAGATGTAATACATCCATGCGCGGCAATATTTCCCGCACTAAACTGGTGGCGACACAGAGGGAAAACAGGGCAAATTTGGTCGCATCTTCGGCAAAAGGTCTGTCGACCGAACCGTTACAGTATACTTGGCCTTGATGATTAAACAGCGGATGATCAAATAGATAAATTTGCGCTATTGAGTCGTCAAACTTATCTTGGTCCACAGTCACTATGGCGTCTTTGTGTTGCGGTCTTGGCAACCGATACACGGTAACGGAATGACGTTCACCGGCAAAATCAACCTCAATATCAGCCAAATATGCAGCACGATATTGTTGGGCTAAAAAGCCGTAATTAGGCATAGCAACATCGGCTATCACGCTGCATTGTGCTAACGCTGGCGGTAAATCGCGGATAACATCCGCCATGCCACCAACCTTGGCGCCGTGCAGTGCATCATTTTCTGCTGCCACCAGCAGTACTCGTTTTATACTCACTGAACTCATTAACGATCCTTATTATTAACCAACAGGTAAACCCAACATTTTACGTGTCACTAAGGTAATACCTTTTTCTGATACCCTAAAGCCCCTCGCTCGGTCATGATCGTGATTATATCCAATCACCATGCCTTCAGGGATAATACAACCTCTATCAAGAATGGCATTTTGGATTTTACAATGCTTTAATACCACCACATCGGGCAATAGCACAGAGTCTTTCACAAACGAATAAGAACATACACGCACTTCGTTAAATAACACACAGCGTTTCACTTTCGCGCCCGAGATAATACAGCCACCAGCGACGATAGAATCTACCGCCATACCGCGCCTATCTTTATCATCAAATACAAATTTAGCCGGAGGAAGTTGCTCCTGATAAGTCCAAATAGGCCATTTAGCATCATACAAATTCAATGGCGGTGTCGGTGCCAATAATTCCATATTCGCTTGAAAAAATGAATCTAAGGTTCCTACATCGCGCCAATAAGCTGGCTCATCAGGGACGGCACTGGAAAAAGGGAACGCAAACACATTGTGTTTTTCAATGATCGCCGGGATAATATCTTTACCAAAATCACGGTCTGATTTTTCGTTGTTGGCATCTTTTTTCAATTGGTCGAACAAAAACTGAGTATTAAACACATAATTGCCCATCGAGGCTAAACACTTTTCCGGATCATTGTGCGTCGGTTTCGGATGAGCCGGCTTTTCTTCAAACCCAATTACCCTATTCGTGCTATCGACCTCCATCACCCCAAAAGCACCAGCGGCTTCAGCTATCGGGGTTTCTAAACAACACACCGTCATATCGGCACCTGATTCAACATGGGCGGCTAACAAGCCTGCATAATCCATGCGGTATATGTGATCGCCCGATAGGATCATCACGTACTTAGGCTTTTCATGACGAATAATGTCGATATTTTGAAATACAGCATCTGCAGTACCCTGATACCAGTTCCCTGATGTTCGCTGTGATGCCGGTAAAATTTCAACCGACTCCCCGAGCTCCTTTTTAAAATGACCCCAGCCACGAGTCACATGTCGAATTAATGAATGTGACTTATATTGTGTCACCACTCCTACTCTACGTATTCCTGAGTTGATACAGTTCGATAGTGGGAAATCGATAATGCGATAATTACCGCCAAAATATAACGCCGGTTTAGCGCGCCGGTCGGTTAATTCATGCAACCGTGAACCTCGCCCCCCCGCCAAGATAAGCGCATAGGTATCACGAGTTAAATTACTAATATAACGAACATTACTCATAAGTAGACTCCATTTGGTTATCAAACATAGCCATCAACAAATACTAACTGATCAACGACCTACCTTGTTTTCGGCATTACACCGCCATCCTTGTATTACTTTTTCATCCAGATTTCATCGCGGTAGCCCGCTATTGTGTTGTCGCTTGAGAAACGTCCGCTAGCAGCGGTATTTCGGATACTGATTTTTTGCCAACTATCTTGATCAAGATAGGTCTTTGCCACCTGCTCTTGTGCCAAGCAATAGCTGTCAAAATCAGCGGCGGTCATCCATTGATCATTGGAGTCAAGAACCGAGGCAATAATGTCATCGAAAATACCGGGTTCGACCAAATTAAAATGACCACTTTTTAGCATGCTCATCACTCGGTTAAGGGCTTTTGAATGTTCGATAATATGTTGAGGTTGATAATCAATTCGAGCTTGTGTCACTTGCTTAGCATCTAAGCCGAATAGGAAGAAATTCTCATAGCCGACTTCTTCGAGCATCTCAATATTGGCGCCATCTAACGTGCCAATAGTTAAGGCGCCATTCATCATAAACTTCATGTTGCCAGTGCCTGAGGCTTCTTTACCCGCAGTCGATATTTGCTCAGATAAATCGGTACCCGGACATATTTTTTCCATGGCACTAACATTGTAGTTGGGTAAGAAAGCCATCCGTAACAATGGCGACACCAGAGGATCGGAGTTAACCATATGGGCAACATTATTGGCCAACTTAATGATTTGTTTTGCCATGGCATAACCTGGCGCCGCCTTACCACCAATCAACACACAACGAGGCACCATATCTTGTGTGTCCCCATTGAGGATACGGCGGTATAAATGGATAACATGTAAAATATTCAGTAGCTGGCGTTTGTACTCATGGATACGCTTAACTTGCACATCAAACATCATCAGTGGGTCAAATTCGACACCGCATTGTTGTTTAACGAATGCCGTTAATGCTTGTTTATTTTCGAACTTTATTTGCGCCCACTCTTTAACAAACGCCTTATCACTGGTAAAAGCATTAAGTGCCGTCAGACGAGATAAATCGTTGATCCATTCATCGCCTAAACGACGGCAAATTAATGAGGATAATTTAGGATTACAATACGCAAGCCAACGCCTAGGAGTAACACCATTGGTTTTGTTATTAAATTTATGAGGCCACAATTGGTAAAAATCCTTAAACAGCCCCTCTTTGAGTAATTGTGTATGCAAACCCGCCACCCCATTAACCGAAAAACAGGCGACAATCGCTAAATAGGCCATACGAATATGCTGCTCTGGGCCTTCTTCAATAATCGACATATTGGCCAGCTTTTGAATATCTCCCGGCCAATGGTGGGCGACTTGTTCTAAATAGCGCGCATTAATTTCGAAGATTATTTCAACAATCCGTGGCAACATATTTTTCATCATTGGCACTGACCAACGCTCTAATGCTTCGGGCAGTAAAGTATGATTAGTATACGCCATCGATTGGCTGGTGATAGCCCATGCTGCGTCCCAACTCAAGCCATATTGATCAAGCAAAAGCCGCATTAACTCAGGGACCGCAATGCTCGGGTGAGTATCGTTAAGCTGTAACACGTTATGCTCATTAAACTGGCTGAAATCCTCACCAAATTGACTAACGTAACGAGCCAGTAAATCTTGCAAACTGGCTGACGATAAAAAGTATTGTTGCCTCAACCGTAATTCTTTGCCATTAACACTCGCATCATTGGGGTACAACACCATAGTAATTTGTTCAGCCAAATTTTTGGTCGCTACCGCTTCGGCGTAATCGCCTTCGTTAAACTCATCTAAGTCAAACTCATCATTGGCTTCGGCTTTCCATAATCTCAACGTGTTAATTCGACCATTTTTAAACCCTGGGATCGGCATGTCATAAGGGACGGCTAATACATTTTGGGTCTCGGCCCAAACATGGTGTCGATGTCCCCGCTTATCAAGATAGGTTTCGGTATGACCAAAAAACGGCACGCTAACGATACGGTTGGCGATCCGAACTTCCCATGGATTACCATGACGTAACCAACGATCTGGACGTTCAACTTGATAGCCGTCGACAATTTTTTGCGCAAACATACCGTATTGGTAACGAATACCATAACCGGTCACCGGTAAGTCTAAACTGGCACAGCTGTCTAAAAAGCAAGCTGCTAGTCGTCCAAGTCCGCCATTGCCTAATCCTGCATCTTGCTCAACTTGTTCAAGATCTTCTAAGTTGGTGGCATAATCGGACAGTACTTGCTGTGCATCAGCGGTAATGTCTAAACTCAATAATGCATTACCTAAGGCTCGACCCATCAAAAACTCAAGCGATAAGTAAGCCACTTGTTTTTGTTGATATTGATTGTCTTTTATCCGCGTTTGACGCCAGCTATCGAGCATTTGCTCTTTAACGCTGTGCGCCACGGCATTAAAGAGTTCATGTTTTTCATGCTCATCTCGGCATAACCCATAGCGAATATGTCTGGCTAACGATGCCGATAAACTGTCGCAAGGTTCACAAGGCTCGGCGTGTGAGCTGGCCGTTATGTCAGCGGCGTTAGATAATTTAGTAGATAAGGTCTCAGCGTCAGCTTTGGCCTTACTGCTGGCCTTGCTGTTGGCTTTGCTTCTACTCGCACCGGCAGACGCTTTATTAACACTGGCACTATCTTTCGCTGTAGTCATCAATTGCTCCTGGAAAATTCAAATTCAGTATGAAATAACATTAAACTGCGACTCATTAAGCTAACGTGCTGTCTGGCATCAACCACAGGCTCACTGTCTTTCGCTGTAGTCATCAATTGCTCCTGGGAAATTCAAATTTAGTATGAAATAACATTAAACTGCGACTCATTAAGCTAACGTGCTGTCTGGCATCAACCACAGGCTCACTGTCTTTCG